>JAGKXC010000089.1 GCA_021151535.1 Sphingobacteriia bacterium
AGTAAAACATCGCCCGTATTATTGGTTGTACCCGGACAAGAAGCGGTGGTGAATAACAAGAAAATGGGTATTCAATCTTACTTGAAAACGCTATTGAGTTTGGGAGTTGACCCCAAGAAAATGCATCGTTGGATTCAAGTTTGGAACCTAGATGCTGAAGGAGGAACTTTTGAAAGTTATATGTTGGATTCGGTGGATTTGAATAATCCTGATAAATTGATTTTGCGTTCAACTGTAGATACTAGTTCAGTTTGGGTTAGCAGAAGTGAATGTTATTTTCCTGATTCAACGGAAGATGAAAACTGGCAGAATGTGTATTTCTTGCATGGATTTAAATCTGCCAATCGCATGGAGAAGTTGAAGGAATTGGCGTTAAAAGATACAGGTACGAGCAGTAGTTATATTGCATTTGCCATGACGGATGGAGCTGATTCTGTTGGTGTTGGAGTGAGTTATGTGTTTGAATCAAGTTTTTTTAATAATGAGGAAGTCCCTACAGATAGTGCAATGGTATATGATGAAGTTGTAGATGAGATGATTTGGGAAGATAGAAACAATGATATGCCAACTTATTATCGGGATCAAGTACCCAAATTGAGACACAGTAATTTGCAGTTGGGATTGGGTGTTGAGCAAACGAATTTTACATTGAAAGATAAATACCAAACAGCATTTGCATCTACCCTAGATAAATATTTGCCAGGTGTGGTTGTTCCTGCTTTGCAGTTTACAGATGTGAAATTAATTTATCAAAAAGGTGTTTTAGGTGCAAAAACTTGGAGTCCATTTGAGTTAAGTTATGGAAGACTGATGTCGACGGTTTCTGGAATAAGCGGTTATCATTTTGGCTATAACAACTATTCTCGTGTGGCATTGGATAAGAAACAGATTTTCAGTTTGAGTATTGGAAATAACTTGGATGTGTACAACGTAAATATCGCCATACCTGAAAGTGGAGTTTCTAGTATTGGAACACCGTTGAAGGGGAAATCGATTCAAGCAACGGGTGCCAATTATGGAATTTTGATGGGATTGAATGTGCGATTGGGGTCATTGTTCATGGGCGCTTCATGTGGTTATGGATGGGATTTAGGAAAGGGCAGTTGGTATCAAGGAAAACAGGAATTGTATGGATTGCCAACGATGAAATTTACCGGATGGAATTACCGTTTGGAGGCGGGATTCAAGGTGGGATTGGTATATAAAAAATATAAGAAGGAAGTAAAGGAGGATAGGGATTAACGCGATGAAAAATTTAATTAAAAACAACATGATGACGTTCACAAAAGCATTTGGAATTGGCTTATTTGGAATGATAATATTGCCTGTTTCTGCTCAGTTTTCGGCACCAAAAAATGCGGTAAATTCGGCTGACAGTGCAAAATTGAAAGTTAGCGAAACGGAGGCGGCGAAACCTGCCATGGTGGCTGCGGAACCTGCTGCAGAATATTCTTCGATGGATAGTTCGGAAGGCATTGAGGCAAATGGTTATCACTATGATTTTTACGATAAAGAATTAAGTCAATATGCGGTAGCAACTTTGGCGAAGCAAGCCAAGCGTGCCAGGGTTATTTTGGCTGGAGAGAATCATCGCTTTGTGAAATTTAATTCTAAATCAGAGTATTTATGGATGAAGTTGTTGTACGAGGAGGCCGGATACCGCAATTATGTGATTGAATTAAGTCCAACCAGGGCGTTGTTTTTTGAGCGATACATCTGTAAGGGCGATACGATGGCGAGGAATTTTGTGCGAGCAACTTCCTCTGCGAGATACATGCGTTTGTTTGATAGTTTGGCTGTTTGGCAGCAAACATTGCCAGAGGCGGATCGCATTCATATTTATGGTTTAGACGTGGAACGATTCCCTGATATGACGGTAATGTGGATGAATGATGTGGTTTCTAGGCGATTGGCTACTACACCAGCACCAGCTTCAATTCATATAGGATTAGAGGCCATTAAAACTTTGGGTAGTAATTACTATTATGGCGGTTTGAAAGATTACGCAGAATCGTTGGAGAGTTTAAAAGAAGAGGAAGAGGAGATTAAGATGGAGGTTGATACAACGGTTGCGGTAAGTGCCTCTTCAGCGGCCATTGATACGCTAGTTGCCTCAGAAGTGAAGGAGCCTGTAAAGTTGGCAGATTGGAAGAAATTAGATTCTGAAATGTTTAGCTTTGATGAAACTCCTGCGATTGCAGAATTGTATAAGTTTTTGGATAGTAATGCTTTAGAGATGAAGAAGTGGTTGGGTCCCTTGTATGAGGAATACAACCAGGCATTTTCTCATTTGCGTGAGGTTCATTATTGGGAAGAGCGCGATAATTCAGCGCAGCAGTTTCAGTGGAGAGAGGAAGAAATGTATCGCCGATTTACTGTATTGTTGGATAAATATCCGAATGCAAAATTCTTTGGCCAGTTTGGTCGCTGCCACGTGGCTTTATCGAAGCAGCAGCAGGATTGCGGTTGGTTTGAGTATTCCAGTTTGGTAAACAAGTTGAGAACTCGTTATTTCAAGAATGATACTTCGGTGTTGAATGTTGGGATTTTCTACTGGGATCACAGAAACAGTACGGATGATATTTCATCAATTGATTTGATGAAAAACGATCAAATTCAGGAGGAAGTTGACGCTTTGTACGAGGCATCTTCTGGCAATACGATGATGTTTGATTTGGTGAATGCCAACAAGAAGATTGTAGAATTAAGAAAGAAATTCTCGTTTATCGTAGTAACGGGTAGTGATTATTCTGAAGATGATGATGACGAAGACGAAGATTCTTATTATGAGGGTGGCTCGGAAAGTGAAAAGCCAATGCTTAGCAACATGGGTATTCAGTTGGCATTTTTTGATGGGTTATCATCAACTCAAAATACTGGGTATTTGAGTATGGTAGATTATTTACTGATCAATGGCGGCTATAATAATATTTTGTTGCCGAATCGATTTATGCCGGGGATGTCTTTGGGATATACTTCAAATCATATCAGCTTGTTGCTTTCTAGCAGTGTTGCGAGCAAAAAGGTTCTTAAAACGGAGAGTAGTTTTAACGAGGCGCCTCAAATTGTAACATGGAAGAGTTTGCATTCTGCGCAGGTTCAATTTCATACTGGAAATAGGTTTAATACTTCAAAGAAAATGTTGCGATTGGGATTGGGAATAGGCATGAGTTATATGCGTCAGGGTATGGAGGCTCAATTGTATCAAAGTGGAACAGCATTGAAGGAAAATACGGTTTTGGTGAATCGTTATTGGGCTCCTCAAACTTCAGCAACTTTGGGTATTATGAAGAACAATGTAGGACTGGATTTGGAGATAGGGTATAGGCTGGCACCTGGTGAATCTGAATGGAAATTCGTGACTGGCAATAGCTTTATATATAACAGCAATGGCATGCCATTGGCGGAGCATAATTTGAGTGGAATGTTTACTCAAATCAATTTGCGTTTCATTATTCCCAATACGCAACCCGTATCAAAAGGTTATTTGCAATCCCTTGAGGGCGAAGAGGCAGACTCAGTAGCGGTTGATTATGCGATGCCAGTTGGCAGAAAAGGTACTTATCAAAAATAGGCTTACTGAAATATTACCCTTAATTTTGCAGTAAAATGAATCCAACGCCAGCGAATTCCTTTGTAAAGCAGATCCCCAACTTGGTAACTTTATCAAATCTAGCTTGTGGCTTGATTGGTATTACGATGGTAATGCAAGGTCATTTGGTGGATGGTTTTTTCATGATGGTTTTGGGGGCGATTATGGATTTCTTTGATGGTGCAGTTGCTAGATTATTGAAGGCCAACAGTCCGCTGGGTTTGCAGTTGGATTCGCTGGCGGATGTTGTCACATTTGGTGTGTTGCCAGGATTGATTTGGCGGGAGGAAATGCAGATGCAGGGTTATTGTTCAACGGGTTTTTGCATCAACAATTATGTTTGGTTGCTGATTCCATTGGCGGCTGCGTATCGTTTGGCCAAATTTAATGTTGATACCAGACAAACTACTGGTTTTATTGGGGTTCCTACGCCAATAACGGGAATTGCTTTGGGTTCTTGGGCGTTAATTTCTGCCAGTTTTACGGAAGCGGGAATGGAAGGTTATCCGATGTTACAGTGGATTGCCAATCCGATTATTGATATTAGATGGGTATTGGATTCGTTTTGGGCGTGGTTGTATATGCCATTGATTGCGGCGTATTTAATGACGAGCGAATTGCCGTTATTGGCGATGAAATTTAAGGCCAATGATCCGTTGAATACATGGAAGAAGGCGTTGTTTTTATTGGCCTTGCCTTGTTTATTGTTTGGTGCAGCGATGGTGGCGGTGTTTTATTTTATGTATGTCATTATTTCTGTGGTGGGCAACAACCGTGTTCATCGCCAGGAAAAAGTATAATTGTAAGTTGAATGAATAAAGTTGGAATAATAATGGGAAGCGACAGCGATTTGCCTGTTATGAAAGAGGCCGCTGTAATTTTGGATCAATTGGAAATTCCTTATGAAATAAGTATTGTTTCTGCGCATAGAACGCCACAACGTTTGGCAGAATATGCAACGGAAGCAGCGGATAGAGGGATTGAAGTGATTATTGCTGGAGCAGGTGGAGCTGCGCATTTGCCTGGAATGGTGGCCGCATTTACTTATTTGCCAGTTATTGGGGTTCCAGTTCAATCTAAATCGATGAGTGGTGTAGATAGCTTGTATTCAATTGTGCAAATGCCTCCTGGAGTTCCAGTTGCAACGGTTGCAATCAATGGTGCGCGCAATGCGGGGATTTTGGCAGCACAGATTTTGGGCGTTGCAGATGCATCAATTAAACATCGTGTGAATGCTTTTAAAGCGTCGATGCGTGAAGAAGTGGAAACCAAAGCGGCCAAATTGGAAGCGGGTGGTTGGAAGCAGTATTTGGGCGAATAATAAAAAATCATGTTAATTGTAGGACAGGCGCTGGTATCGGAAGATGTGTTGGCCAAGCGTTTTCAGTGTGCAATCACCAGTTGTAAGGGTGCTTGTTGTGTTGAGGGCGATGCAGGTGCTCCTTTGGATGAGGAAGAATTGGGAATCATCGAACAGGAGTTGGATGCTGTGAAGCCGTTTATGTCGGAACAAGGCCTGAATTTACTTGCTGAGCGTGGATTTTCTGAGCAAGACCCTATTGATAAAGATTTTGTAACTGTTTGCGCGCCAACCGGAGAATGTGTTTTTGTTACGTACGATATGGAATCTGGTATTGCCGGATGCGCCATTGAAAAGGCTTATTTTGCTGGCAAAACTTGGTTTAGAAAGCCCATAAGTTGTCATTTGTACCCCATTCGTGCGAAGAAATACGGCGATTACATTGCTTTGAATTACCACCAGTGGAATATTTGTTCGGCAGCTTGCACTTTGGGTGAAGAAAATCAGGTGCGGGTATATGAATTTTTGAAAGAGGCATTAACCCGAAAGATGGGGCCGTCTTGGTACAAAGAATTGGAAGTTGTGGCTCGTTTGTGGGATGAGCAAAAGATTCAGTAATTACTGAGCTAATGGGGTAAATAACACGGAGATTAGCCCCAGAATCATTAACCATTTTAGTTTTAGGGAAATTTGGCGGAAGTCTTGTGGAGTTGCGGCTTTGTGTAGGGCGATGAGAATGATAACCATTCTTGGAATGAGCACTGCAAAGCTGAAAACCACCATAGGCCAAGGGTTTCGCATGGAGCTCCAATAATCTACTAGGGTTTGCTGTTTGCCCGCAGGGGAAACTTGGTTGGTCCAGGAACTATCGCCATATTGAATAATATTGAGGATTCCGTAAACGAGCAGGCCAAACATGGTAAAGATCATTACGCCGTAAATGAGGCCTTTGGTTTTTTCTATGCCGTGTACGATGGGGTAGGTTTTGCAATCTGTTTCTGCATCGCCTTTCATGTCTTCGATGTCTTTTACCAGTTCTCTGGCGAGGGTTACGAGGAAGGCGAGGATAGCGAATTCGGCGATATGTCCATTGCTAACCGACCAAACGCTGCGGCTGCTGAGGTAAACCACGGCTCCGGCCATAAAGGATACCAGCAAGTTGCCTGGAAGTCCCATGGCTTTTAAATCGGAGGAATAAAAATAGAGGAGAATGGCGATAGCGAGGCAAAAAAGGCCCATTCCAAAGTCTGCGATGAAGCCGAAAGTTATGCCAAGAACCATGAGAATTACATAGTAAATGGTGGCGGCTTTGTGGCTAATAAATCGTTTCAGGATTTTTTTATTGGGGCGATTGATGTGATCTGAGTCTACATCGAATAGGTCGTTGATTACGTAACCAGCTGCGGCGGAGAAAAGGCAAGCCAAAAGCACCCAAATGCCTGTTGGGGCTGTGATGAAGTTGTCTGTGATTCGGATGTTGTCTGGATTAAATTGAATCCAATTGGAACGGCTAGCGGCCCAAACGAAGATCAGTTGAGTAAGGAGTGTAATGAGTAAATTTACGGGGCGAATAATGGCCCAGTAAGCTTTGATGGAGGGTTTGGTATGTTGATTTGAATCCATGGGGATTCGGCAATGTTTAAGTGAAGGTACTTATTTTTTCGCAAATTTCATGCGATAGTGAGCGTTCACTTTACCGGCAGCTATGTTATTGAGTTTTGTCTTTAACATGGTGCGCTTGAGGGGATGAATGCGATCGGTGAAAAGGATTCCTTCGATGTGATCGTATTCGTGTTGAATGATTCTCGCAGCCATGCCATCGTAGGTTTCAGTGTGTTCTACGAAGTTCTCATCTTGGTAGGTTATGGTTAATTTGCTGTGGCGATTTACATCAGCGCGCACGTGTGGGATAGACAAACAACCTTCTTCATAATCCCATTTTTCATCAAATTCTTCAATGATTTGGGGATTTATGAATACCTTTTTAAAATCGGGTGGATTGATGTCTTCGATTTCGGTACCATCTACGATAAAAAGTCGGATACTCAAACCAATTTGGGGAGCTGCCAAGCCAATTCCACTGCTATCATACATGGTTTCGAACATGTTTTCGAGCAGTTTTTGTAGGTCGGGATAAGAGGCGTCGATATCGGTAGCTTTTTTTCTTAGAACGGGCTGGCCGTAGGCGTAGATAGGAAGAATCATGGTTTTAACTGAGTAGTTAATGTAAATACAAAGATACTAAATATTGGGAGATTGTAGATGGCGAAAAGGCCTATGGAGTTTGGTTGCGTAGGGTAGAAGTTTTTGGGCTTGACGAGATTATTTTAGGCTGCGAACGTATAAGGTGTTTGGGGTTATTTTGAAAGAATCTGTAATTTGATATTTTTCTTGTACAAAATCACCGAGGCCTTCGCTCCAAAAAGCGGGTGAGAGGTTTTTTAAAGAGAGTAAATATTGGGGAGGGTGTTGTTTAAATTCTTTCACAAAGGTTTTTTGGTGTTTTTCAATTTGCTGGTTCGCAGCTTGAATTTTGTGCGATTTCTGCGGGTTTTCTTGTTGTAAAAAATAGGTGTAATACGGACAAGGATAGGTTGTTTTGTAGGTAGAATGAAAGTACAGATACAATCTACCTGAAGACTGCTCATCGATATATACTGGTTGTTTATTGAGCTTTTCTATCCATTGTTGGATGGATTTTGTTTCTTGGTCGGTTTTGGTAAAAGCAGGATAGGGGTTTTGCCAATGGTTTTGTTTTTGGGCTACACTTACAATCAGTAATAGTGCGAGTAACGTGAAAGATATGCTGGAATGGCGGTTGTATTGTATGTTATTTGTTTGAAGGCTAGGCAATGCAAATGCTATCGCAAGAGCAATGGCCAATTCCAT
>JAGKXC010000224.1 GCA_021151535.1 Sphingobacteriia bacterium
AATGGTGTGGATTACATGACGTTGAAGAACTTAACCATTGAAAACACATCAACAACCCCTGGTGGTATTTGGTTTACCAACCAAGCAGATTACAATACTATAAGTGGTGTAAATATTTCTTTTACCGCTAATACTTCTGCTGTAACTACAACTTACTATATCGCATTTAGTACTTCAGTTACATCGCCAAGTGGATATGCTTCATCTGCAACTGGTACTGCGGGTCAACCTGGTAGTTATAACACTATCAGTAATTGTAAAATGTACACAACTTCGGGTAACGTAGGACCTTACTACGGTGTTACATTGAGTGGTAACTCTTCTAACTATACTACTACCGCACAGAACAACACAATCAGTGGTTGTGCTATCACCAACTTCTATTATTACGGTATTTGGCAGTATTACACCAACGGTAACCAAATCTTGAACAATGATATTTCAAGAAATGATGCTACTGCAGGTGGTAGTGCTTCTTTGTACAGTATTTATTCTTACTATGCGTATAGCGCGAGCCGTTCTATTGTAATTTCTGGCAATAACATGCACGACTTACCTTTCAAAGGCGCTACATTAACTACAACTACAATGTCTACTTATTACGGTGTTTATGCATATTACCACTATGGTACTGCTACTTACCGTTTGAAGATTGCAGATAACATCCAAACGAATATCATGCAAACTTCAAGTTCATTGTATGGTATGTATATTTATTATCCTGCATATGGCGATTTCTCTGGAAACAAGATTGACAACATGCAATCTAGTGGTACTGCTACAAACGTTTATGGATTTTATATTTACTATCCCAGTTATAGCACTATTACTGGTAACAGCGTAAAGAATGGTATAGGTAACTACTATTGGTATTCTTATTATATTTATTATCCAAGTTATTGCGACGTTTTACAGAATAGTGCGGTTAATAACATTAACTATTATACTTCTGGTTATATGTATTCGTTTTACATTTACTATCCAACTGGTATTAGATGTAATAACAATTTGGTTGATAAGACTACTTCAAACTACTACATGTATTCTTTCTACCTGTACTATGGTAGTGTTGGTACTTACACTTGGAACGAATTCCAAGAAAATACCATCACCAACAATATCTCAGTTAACTATAACTATAGTACATATTTGTATTACTATAACGGAACAAATAACTTTAAGATTAACAGAAACTATATTGTTGGAAACCAAGCAACAGGTTCAACTGGTTACCACTATGTTTATTGGTATTATTTGAACAACTATGAAG
>JAGKXC010000090.1 GCA_021151535.1 Sphingobacteriia bacterium
TCTATAATCGTGCCAAAAATGAAGTTCTGCAACAAATCATTAATGACATATTTTCATTAGTGTTTGAAGTGGCGAACACCGGTAATCACCATCGCCATATCGTTATTATTACAATAATCTACAGAAGCCTGATCTTTGATGCTGCCGCCGGGTTGTACAACTGCTTGAATACCAGATTTGTCGGCAATTTCAACACAATCAGGGAAAGGGAAAAATGCATCAGAGGCCATTACTGCACCTTGTAATTCAAATCCAAAACGATTGGCTTTTTCAATGGCTTGTTGTAAAGCATCTACACGCGATGTTTGACCCGTTCCGCTAGCCAACAATTGTTGGTTTTTAGCCAAAACGATGGTGTTACTTTTTGTTTGTTTTGCAATTTTTAATGCAAATTCCAAATCGGCCAATTGTTCTTCGCTTGGTTGTACCGATGTAACACATTGCATGTTTTCGCGACCTTCCATACTAGAATCTCTATCTTGGATCAATTCACCGTTTAAGATGGTTCTTCTTTGGGTGGTAGCTACTGGCCAATCACCCAAAGTTTCGATGATGATTCTGTTGGGTTTAGACTGCAACAAAGTGATTGCATCTGCATCGTAACTCGGTGCTAGCAAAACTTCGAAGAATAGGTTATTGATTTCTTGCGCTGTTGCCAAATCAATGGTAGCATTGGTAGCCAAGATGCCGCCAAAAGCACTCACTGGATCACATGCCAAAGCATCCGTCCAAGCTTGGTGAACAGTACTTCTGGTAGCAACACCGCAAGCGTTATTGTGTTTGATGATAACAAATGTGGCCCCTGCTTTTGTGTCGAATTCACGAATCAGTGAAACGGCACTTTCAACATCAAGCAAATTGTTGTAACTCAATTCTTTGCCTTGGTGTTTTTTGAAAATAGCTTCGAGGTTTCCTTTGAATATACCTTTTTGGTGTGGGTTTTCGCCGTAGCGCAAACTGTAGGTTTTTTCACCTGCAAACCAAGCGCCGATAGAACCATCATATTGAGCAGTTACTGCAAAAGCCTTGGCTGCAAAGGATTTTCTTTGCTCTAAAGAAAGCGCACCATTGCCAGCTTCATATTGTTGCAAGAAAGGCTTATAAAAATCTTTATGGGCGATAATCGTAGTGTAGGCGTGGTTTTTTGCCGCCGCACGAATCAATGAAACACCACCGATATCAATTTTCTCAATAATTTCCTGTTCTGTGCCACCGTTAGCAACGGTTTCATCAAATGGATATAAATCAACCATCACCAAATCATACAAAGGAATTTCGTATTGTGCGATTTCCTGCATGTCTTGGTCCAATTCTCTGCGGGCCAAAATGCCACCAAAAACTTTTGGGTGAAGGGTTTTTACACGACCGCCCAAAATGCTGGGATAGCCAGTGATGTCTTCCACTGCAACACAAGGAATGCCTAAATTCTCAATAAAAGCGCGGGTTCCGCCAGTTGAATAAAGGGTTACTCCATGTTTGTGAAGTGATTGAACAACAGCGTCTAAGCCATCTTTGTAGAATACAGAAATTAAGGCAGATTTAATGGGATGATTCACGGCTGCAAAATTAACCCATTCCATTGTAGGGCGATAGACATTACACCCAAACTTTCACAGAAGTTGTTCACAGACCTCAAAACCACAGATGTGATTTTTGCAAATTGGACAAAATATTGGCTATTTTGGTAATAAATGATTATATTTGGCTAATATATTGTCTCAAATGAGAAGTTATAGTATCGATAAAAAGCCATTAGATGTTCAGTTAGAGCTAGCAGCTAAGTTGCGCGTATTAAGGAAAAGAGCCAATATGTCTCAAGCTGAATTGGCACACCGTTCTGGGGTTTCATTGGGGAGTTTAAAACGTTTTGAATCAACGGGTAGAATTTCTTTAGAATCCTTGTTGCAATTGGTGGAAATTTTGGATCGATTATCGGAATTTGAATCCTTGTTGCTCCCCAAGAAAGATCTTTCCCAAATCGAAAAACTCTTTAGCAATAAATCACTATGACCCCAATCAAAAAACTCTTTGTGTCGTTACACATTGAAAATAAAATACATGAAGTAGGTGAGTTGGTGAGCGATGGAAGTCAAGTGTACTTTCGGTATCACCCAGATTTTTTGAATTTATCACTGAATTTATCGCCCTTTAAGTTGAAATTCAATACTGAGATCCAGTCTGCGGAAAATGTTCCATTTGAGGGGCTGTTTGGATTGTTTGCTGATTCGTTACCCGATGGTTGGGGACGATTGTTGCTGGATAGGATGCTGATCAACAAAGGGTATGATTTAACGTCGATAAACATGTTGGATCGATTGGCTTTTGTTGGGTCGCAAGGGATGGGAGCCTTGGTGTATCGCCCGGAAATACTGGATTTTGAACATCGATTTGAGCAGTTGGATTTGGATGAATTTGCCCGTGCTTCAGAGAATGTTTTACAAGGGAATGCCGAAGATTTTGTGGAAGAACTGCATCATTTGGGAGGTTCATCAGGGGGCGCGAGACCTAAAATTTTGGTTGGATTTAACCCAAGTAATCATCAGTTAATAGCCAAACAAAGTTCATTGCCTGAGGGATACGAGCCTTGGATGGTGAAATTTCCAAGCACATTTGATCAAAAAGATATTGCCAATATTGAATACGCATATTACCTAATGGCAAAGGATGCTGGAATCAATATCTCGGATTCGCTGTTGCTGAAAGGGAATTCAGGTGCAGCATATTTTGCAACAAAAAGATTTGATTTTAATAAAAACGGGCGATTGCATATGCACAGTGCGGCAGGATTGATGCATGACAATTTTAGGTTAACAAACATGGATTATGGACATTTGATGGATTGTGCATTTAAACTGGAAAAAGACGTCCATGCCGCTGAAAAAGTGCTGAGATTAGCTATGTTTAATGTGCTGTCGTGTAACAAAGACGATCACAGCAAGAATGTATCTTTTCTAATGGATTCAAGTGGAAAGTGGCAACTTGCCCCGGCTTATGATTTAACGTATTCACAATCCACACATGGATTTCAAAGTATGGCAGTTGCGGGAGAAAGTTTGCAACCAGGTGCTAAGCATTTCCAAGAGTTGGCTAATTATTTTCATATAAAGAATATGGGGATAATGAAAGATCAAGTTGCAGAAATATTGAACTTATGGCCCATCTATGCTTTGAAAGCAGATGTTCAAATTGAATCTAGTAGCCTCATTCATAAATCCATACAAAAAAAGCTAAAAGATTTAAGCAGTAGCAATTAACCCAATTGCTGGTTGCCGCGTTGATGCTTGGGCGAGTAGGGACAATGTCTACAGCCATTGCCACAACACCAACCTCGCTTGGTAAGAAAACTGCCAGTGAATACCAAAAAACCGTTTTCAAAATAATAATCTGGTTCTGTGGATTTTTCTGTTACGGTATTGTTTCCCTCTGTGAAATTCTCTTCAGTTAGTGGGGTGTTAATTTCTGCGGCAGAACCCATGTTCTGGGAATTTGTAATCACATCCGCGGTTGTCACAGTATCTTTATCAACCAAACGAAGAGAGGAGCGCTGGGCTCCTCCTTCTTGATTGTTATTTTGGTTTTCAATATCGCTCTCCACCGCCATGTTGGCCTTTCGCTAAATTATTAGTCTTTTCCGTGGCAGGCTTTGAATTTCTTGCCGCTTCCACATGGGCAAGGATCGTTTCTGCCAATCTTCAGTTCGTTTTTGATAGGGTTTTGCGTAGGACGTGGCGCAGATTCACCGCCGCCTTCACCTGCACTGCCTACCTCTTCACGGGAAGTTTGAATCTTAGGATCGTTCTTCTTTAACTGTGGACGCGCCTCCTGAACATTGTTCTCTTGGTGAATCTGCAGTCTAAATAAGTGTCCAAGTACTTTGTGGTTAATGCGTTGTAGCATTTTTCCAAACAATTCAAAACTCTCAATTTTATAGATCAACAATGGATCTTTTTGTTCGTATTGTGCGTTTCCAGTACTTTGTTTCAAATCGTCTAATTCACGCAAATGCTCTTTCCATTCATCATCAATTACTTCCAAGGTGCTAGACTTCTCCAATTCTTGAATCATGGATTTACATTCCGTATCCAAAGCTTTTTGCATCGCAACGGTAAATTGGAATTGATGTACCCCATCGGTGAAAGGAACGATTACGTTTTCAATTCTATCGCCCTGTGCTTCACGAATATGTTGGAAAACCGGTAACGCTTGAATTCTCATCGCTTCTTGCTTGCTGTTGTAGCGCTCATTCAAATGATCAAACAACATCTCGGTTAGCTCTTCTTCTTTGGTTTTTTGGAATGTTTCCTCGTTGAATGGCAAGTCCTGCGCCAAGGTGCGAATTACTTCCATCTCCAACTCTACGTAGTCGTTCATGTCTTTGTGCATGCCCACTACTTCCGCACACCAATTGTACAACATGTTTTTCAAATCAATGCTCAAGCGCTGACCGTACAAAGCATTGGTTCTCATTCGATAAATGTTTGTACGTTGCTTGTTCATTACATCGTCATACTCCAACAAACGCTTACGGACGCCAAAGTTGTTTTGCTCCATACGCTTTTGGTTTCTCTCGATAGTTTTGGTCATCAAGCTGTGCTCAATTACCTCATCATCTTTGAAGCCCATGCTATCCATGATTTTGCTTACACGCTCAGAGCCGAAAATACGCATCAAATCATCTTCCAATGAAACGTAGAAGCGCGAAGTACCTGGATCCCCTTGACGGCCAGAACGACCTCTTAACTGGCGATCTACACGGCGGCTTTCATGTCGCTCAGTACCAATAATCGCCAAACCACCCAATGCTTTTACTTCGTCGTTGATCTTGATATCGGTACCTCTACCTGCCATGTTTGTGGCGATGGTAACTGCTCCTTTTTTACCTGCTTCAGCTACAATTTCAGCTTCGCGTTGGTGCTGTTTTGCGTTCAATACATTGTGTTTGATGCCTCTTAGTTTTAGCATCTTCGACAACAATTCACTCACTTCAACTGAAGTAGTACCAACCAATACGGGTCTTCCTTCTGCCGATAGTCTATTGATTTCTTCAATAACTGCATTGAATTTCGCACGCATGTTTTTGAAGATCAAATCTTCATGATCAATTCTTAAAATCGGGCGATTGGTAGGGATTACCATCACCCCTAATTTGTAAATATCCCATAATTCTTGCGCTTCTGTTTCTGCTGTACCGGTCATACCCGAAAGTTTGTGGTACATTCTGAAATAGTTTTGCAAAGTGATGGTTGCATAAGTTTGTGTGGCAGCTTCAACGCGCACATTTTCTTTTGCTTCAATGGCTTGGTGCAAACCATCGGAGTAACGGCGACCTTCCATAACGCGGCCGGTTTGTTCATCAACGATTTTAACTTTGCCATCAGCTAAGATGTACTCTACATCGTTTTCAAACAGTGTATAGGCTTTCAAAAGTTGTTGAATACTGTGAATTCGCTCACTCTTAATGGCAAACTCCTGCATCAAAGCATCTTTTCTAGCCAATTTATCCTTTTCTGAATCGCCCGAACGCTCGATTTCCGCGATTTCGCTACCCACATCAGGAAGAACAAAGAATTGTGGATCTTCTTCACCTTGGGTAATCAATTCCAATCCTTTTTCAGTTAACTCTACAGAATTGTTTTTCTCGTCGATTGTAAAGAATAAGGGCAAATCAGCCAAAGGCATTTCCTTTTGCTGGTCTTGCAAATAATAGTTCTCGGTTTTGGTTAACAAAGCTCTCATGCCCGTTTCGCCCAAAAATTTAATCAACGCACGGTTCTTTGGCAAACCTCTGTGGGCGCGCAACAATGCTAAACCACCTTCACCTTCGCGGTATCCGGTATTTCCTTCAGCAATCAATTTTTTGGCGTCGGTAAGGGATTGGGTTACGAAACGCTTTTGCATTTCTACCAATTTTTCAATTCTTGGCTTTAGTTGTTGGAACTGCTGAACATCGCCATTGGGAGTAGGACCGCTGATAATCAACGGTGTACGTGCATCGTCGATTAAAACTGAATCTACCTCGTCAATCACCGCATAATGGTGGCGACGTTGCACTTGTTCCTCTGGCGTATGTGCCATGTTGTCACGCAAATAATCGAAACCAAATTCGTTGTTTGTTCCGTAGGTGATATCCGCTTTATAAGCATTTCTGCGGGCTTCACTATTGGGCTGATGGTATTCCAAGCAATCCACGGTAAGTCCTAAGAAATTATAAATTGGGGCATTCCATTCGCTATCACGACGAGCCAAGTAATCGTTTACTGTTACCATGTGAACGCCTCTGCCTCCCAATGCATTGAGGTATGTTGGCAAAGTACTTACCAGCGTTTTACCTTCACCGGTTGCCATCTCGGCAATTTTTCCGCGGTGTAGGGCGATACCACCAATCAACTGAACATCGTAATGAACCATGTTCCATTGGATTTCGCCACCTGCGGCCGTCCATGAGTTTTGGTATGTTACACGATCGCCATGAATGGAAATATGGGGGTGCTTTATGGCCAATTCTCTATCCAAATCTGTAGCAGTAGCAGTAACCTCCGAAAATTCTGTGAACCTACGGGCAGTTTCTTTCATTACGGCAAAGGCTTCAGGAAGAATCTCTGACAAAATTTCTTCTAATTGCTGGTTGCGATCTTTTTCTAAAGCATCCAATTCTTGGAAAAGGGTATCTTTGGTTTCTGTATCGCTGTCGCTAACGCCATTGATTTCTTCCTGAGTATCGGCGATTTTTTGATCAATTTCTTTCAAATATTCGGCGATGCGGGCTTTGAATTCAGGTGTTTTAGCGCGAAGTTCGTCTGTGCTTAAAGATTGATATTCAGTGAAATACTGATTGATTTGGTCAACAATAGGTTGAACTTCTTTCAAGGCTTTTTCTGCCTGATTTCCACCAATCAGTTTTGTGAATGATTTTACAATAGATGCAATCATGATAGTATCTGCGAAAATAAGAATAATTTGGCTTGCGAATACCTTGCCAAACCATAACAAACTGACAATCTGCGGGTATTTTTCAACATTTACAAAAAAATGGAAGGATATGGATTTTTTTCAAAACTATTTTTTGAAGATTTTGTTTAATCTTTCATGTATCGTTTGTTGAGTTTTTTATTGGCAGTTGTTGCCATGCCTTTGATGTCGCAAGTATCTAATCCACAAGGGTCTTCAACCAAACCACCGGTGAAAGTTTCGGGTAAGGTAATCAACCAAACTACCCGTATGCCATTAAAGGGTGTTGCTATATTGGTAGATCGTAACGCCACTCAAGTTGTTACCAATGAAGAAGGTGAATTTACGGTTTTAATAGCAGATCCTGGTTTTCACACAGTGGGTGCAGAATTGGAAGCATTTGAAGCTGTGAATATTGCAGAACAGCTATATACCTATGATAAATCGCCCTTTGTAACCATAGAGATGGAGCCTCAAGTTCAAGGAATGGATGCGGTTACGATTAAAAAATCATCGTTACAAAGAAGGGTGGCTGAAAGTCCGGTTTCGGCTCAGCAATTGAGTATCCGAGAAATTGAAAGAAATCCTGGTGGAAGCCGCGATATATCTAAAATTATTCAAAGTTTGCCGGGCGTAATTAGCATCCCTGGATTTAGAAACGATGTGGTAATTAGAGGGGGATCGCCCAGTGAAAATAAATTCTATTTGGATGGGGTGGAAATTCCCATTATCAATCACTTCCAAACACAAGGAAGTACGATGTGGGTTTGACGGCTGATGGACCGCTGGGGAAAAGTAAGAAGGTGACGTATATTTTGTCGGCCAGACAGAGTTATTTACAAGGCTTATTCTCTGTATTGGGTTTGCCATTTTTGCCCAATTTTATTGATTATCAGGCAAAAGTGAAAGTTGATTTGAAGGGCAAAGACAACATCACCTTTTTGATGGTAGGGGGGATAGATTTCTTCCGTTTGAATACCAAAGTAAATGATGGGATTACCGATTCGGTGAAGTTGAAATCCAACAAATACATCCTCGGATATTTGCCGTATTACAGCCAGTGGAATTACACATTTGGCACAGTTTACACGCACTTTGGCGAAAATTCTAAAACGCAATATTTCTTGAGCAGAAACATGTTGAGTAATACTTCTAATAAGTATCGCAACAACGATGAATCTTCTGAAAGCAATCGCATTTTTAAATACAATTCTACCGAAGAAGAAAACAAATTCAGGGTGGAACATTCCCTCACTCAAGGCAAATGGAAGTTGCTTACTGGTGGCGGATTGGAGTATGTGCAATATGGGGTGAACAACAATGCAAAAGTGTTGATTCCCGGAGCACCTGGTACGCCGGGAACTGTGGTGGATGTGAACTTTGCTAGCAAGTTGAATCTAATGAAATACATGGCGTTTGCGCGTACATATCGCACTTTTAAATCTGGAGCCATGGTGAGTTTTGCAGGGCGATTAGATGGTAACAGTTTTAATAAAAACATGCGAAATGTGTTGAATCAACCCACAGTTTCAGTGAGTGGAAGTTATCCTTTGGGAATTGATGGGTTGTACTTGAATGGTAACGTAGGACAGTTCTTTCAATTGCCATCTTATACCATTTTGGGTTACAGGAATAACGCAGGAGATTTGGATAATTTGAATCGCGTAAAATATATACGCAACCGTTCTGTTGGTGCTGGTTTTCAATACAATGCAGGCAAGCAAACACGCGTAACATTAGAAGGGTTTTATAAGCAATACGCTCACTATCCCATGAGTTTGAGAGATAGTATTTCATTGGGTAATTTGGGTACTGATTTCGCGGTTGTTGGCAATGAGCCAGTATCCTCCGTAAATTCTGGTAAGGCTTATGGAATGGAATTTTTGGTGCAAAGAAGAAGTCGTACTGGGTTATACGGCATTTTGGCTTATACTTTGGCTTGGAGTTATTTTGACGATAAGAATGGCAAGCAGATTGCCAGCGCTTGGGATAGCAGACATACCATCAGTTTGGTTGGAGGAAAGAAATTCAAGCGCAACTGGGAATTGGGTATGAAGTTGAGAATGGCTACTGGCCGTCCATACACGCCTTATGATGTAAATCGAAGTTTAAATAAAGCCAACTGGGATGTGAGGGGAGTGGCATTGCCTGATTACAATTTGTTGAATTCAGAACGTTTGGGCGTATTTTCTCAAGTAGATATGCGTGTAGATAAGGTTTGGTATTTGAAGAAAACATCTATCAATTTTTACATTGATTTACAAAACGTATTGAACAAGGAATATGTAGGTCAGGAAACGCTGATTGCGGCGCAAAATCCAGATGGGAGTTTGATTACAGATCCAGGAAATACCTTAAACTATAAAGCCGATTACATTCGCAATGCAACCGGCTTTTTGCAACCCACAATTGGGTTAATTTGGGACTTCTAAAGAAGGGTAATTCTTAGAATTAACCCATAAAGTTATAGGTGTATCCAGTTTCATGTGGGTGAATACACATTACCGGAATTGCCTCGCTGCGATTAACAATTTGTTGGGTTAATGTACCGATTAACATATCGCTAATGCCTTTTTCGGTGTGGGTCATAACCAAGATCAAATCGGCATTTACAGCGTCGCTATATTGCAATACTTCGTTGGCGAAATTATCTAATAAGTTGTCTTTCAAATCGTGAAGAATATATCTCACGCCGCTTTCTTCTAGCTGGTGTTTCACCAAGTTGATGTTTAGGGCGATACGTTTAGAAAGGTATTCGTCGCTTGAGTGCGAATAAACTACGTGCACTTCAGAATCAAACTTTTTACCCAAATGAATCGCCCATTCCACTTTCTGACGAGATTCGATAGAAAGGTCTATTGGCATTACAATTTTCTTGTAACCTTGAGCGCCGATAGGGTTAACTTTAACAACCACCACAGGAACTTCAGAATATTGAATGGTTCTAGATGCGTTCGATCCAATAATTTGTTCTAAACCGCTGGCGCCGCTGCTACCCATGATGATAGAGTCGAAATTTTGGCTATTAGCCAATTCGGCGATGGCTTTATATACTTTGCCTTTTTCAACTGCGAAGTTTACTTTAAGACCAGTATTGGTTGCCAAATCAGAAGCTTTTTGAGCAACTTTGGCTTTGATTGCATCTACCATCACTTCGTTGTTACCAGCAGAGAACAAACCACTGAGGAAGCTTTCTTCCATGATATACAACAAGGTAATTTCGTTGTTGTAGATTTTTGCCACCTTCACGGCGTGGTTCAATGCATTTTCTGAAATTTCAGAAAAATCGATAGGTACAAGGATGTTGTTATTTGTTTTGCGGTTCATAATGCTTATTTAATTTTCTCAGTGGGTGAGTTTACAAGTTTATTAAATATTCTGAATTTTCAAGCCGATTGGGTATTTAAATTCTTCATTTAACAGAATTTGCAAACTTTTCATACAAAGGTAAAGTGATTTTGGCGATGGATTCTATGACCTATGTCACGGAATTTCCACTACTCGCTAACGAACATCAGTTCGGAGGCGATATAATCGGCGAACAATCGGCCTTGGGTGGTGAGAATCAAGCGGTTGGGGATATGGGTAATCCAGCCTTTGTTGTGGAAAGATTCGATGGTTTTGTTCGAATCACGGAGCCAAGATTCCCAGAGTGGGGGATGAGGTGGTGGCTGGTTTGGGGAGAAAAAATGACGGTTGGATAACAAATCTTCCAATTGGGAGAGGTTTAAGCCAGTAGCCAAACGAAGTTGAGTCATGATCATTTCGTTGGCTCGATCTTGAAGTAGCAGGGTTTCTGTTTCGAAGTAAGGTTCTTGAAGTTGGATATTTTTGATATAATTGGGATTGTTCGCCATGTTCCATCTGCGTTCATATCCGTTAAATCCATGTGCTCCAGGTCCAATTCCCCAGTATTTTTCTCCATGCCAGTATGCGGAGTTGTGTTGGGCGATATAGTTTGTGGATCGTGCTAGGTTGCTTACTTCGTAGTGTTCCCATTGGTTTGATTGCGCCCATTGGCTTAGGGCAAGGAATTGGGCTTCCATATGGGAATCAGGCGGTTGTAGGGTAGGGTCTTTTTTTGCCCATTTCCCGAGTGCTGTTTTTTCTTCTATGGTTAACGCGTAGCAGGAGAGGTGGTGTATTCCTGAAGATTTTGCCCAATCCAGTTCCTGTTCCCATTGGGTATGCGATTTTAGCAGCCCGCCGTAGATAAGATCAACGCTTAAGGCGAAATCGCCAGAATCCAAAATTAACGCTACGGCGGATAGGGATTCTTGGGCCGAATGTGCCCTATTCATCCATTGCAATTCCTCATCGCTTAAGGATTGAACCCCCAGGCTGATGCGGTTTACCCCCATCTGTTTCCATGCACGTAAGTTGTTGATAGAAATGTCTTCCGGGTTTGCCTCTAAGGTAATTTCGGCCCCAGACTTGATGGGGTGGCGCCGAGCAACCATCTCAATTAGTTCTTTAACCTTTTCCGGCGCCACCACCGATGGCGTGCCGCCACCAAAATAAATGGAGCTGATTTCAGTATCGCCCGAAATAAAATCCTGCTGTAATTCCCAATCTTTCTGCATCGCAGCAAACATTTCATCCATATTCTTCAATTGAGTTGAAAAGTGGAAATTGCAGTAATGACAAGCCTTTCTGCAATAAGGTATATGGAAGTAAACGGTAGCCAACAGCGGTTTTTTTTAGCAACTGCAAATTTCAGTAAAATCATGGGTATTTTTGCACCCATGTTTGGGCAATTGAAATTCATCGCCGGAAAAAGGAAATCCTTCTCGGAAATTCCTCGTTGCGCTTGGATTCTCATTTGCTTGATGTTCATTGGCTCAACTTTAAACGCCCAAACTCAAACTGCAGTTAGCCCAGAAAATAACAATGCCACTGCATTAATTACAGACTCTTCCGCTTCGCAACTTTCGGCCTTGGATTCTGCTCGCCGCAATTATCGCTATCATCGCGCTGTGTTATTAAAGGATACATTTTGTACCATTCCTGATTCTACGCCATATCGTGTGGATGAAAACGGATTGAAAGTGGCGGTTACACCAATGTTTCGTAAAAAAGATCCCCTATCGCCCTTTGAAAACAAGCTGTATTTTCGCCACGGACAGAGTAAATTCTGGTTTATTGGAGTGGGTTTGGTGTTTTTGTTCATGTTCTATTATTACCGTTCTGCCTTTGCCAAACAATTCGAATTGCGGATTAAGGGCGTGTTTTCCTCCTATTATTTCGAGGAAATGATGAACGAAAAAAGCTTTGAACACCGCGGTGGAAGCGCAGTGGTGCTGATAATGTCGAACCTGGTTTTCGCTCTTGGTATTATGTTGTATCTGCGCTTTGGTGGATTTTTAAACATGAATGCTGGCTGGTTTTATTGGTTGGTGCTGGGATTGCTCCTGGTTGCTGTGTTTTTGTTGCAAGCCATTCAGTACCTGTTTGCCCTTTCTATTGATATAACAGAAACTGTAGCAAGACAGGTTCAGCGACAGTTGAACATTAATTTTGTGTTGGCTTTGTTGTTCCTCCCGATTTTTGTTTTTGTTTACTACAACGCCTACAAAATCAAGGAAGTGGATATTGTTGCGTTGGTTTCTTTTATGCTAATTATCTGGATTGTTGCCCGCTCCGTATTAAGTTTTGTGGGTTTATCACGCGATAATCATCTTGATTTCACAACGTTTTTGTATTTTTGCAGCTTGGAAGTAATTCCATACGCTGTATTTTTTAGTTTACTATCAAGAACTTAGAACATGTCTTCACCCGAAAGAGAACTTAAAGTAAAGAGTATTTTGATTACTCAGCCTCAGCCTGAGCCTGGGAAAAACATCTATGAAGACTTTGCCAAAAAGTACAAATTGAAAATTGATTTTAGGGCTTTCATTCAAATCGAACCGATGGCTCCGCGAGATATTCGCAAACAGAAAATCAATTTCTTAGATTACACAGCCATCATTTTCAATTCTAAAAATGCGGTAGATTATTTCTTTAATCTCGCCACTGAAATGAAAATTGAAATGCCTGCCGATACCAAATATTTTTCCATCAACGAAAATGTTTCCAATTACGTTCAAAAGTACATTGTGCCTAGAAAACGTAAAATGTTCCATGGAAAAGGTACTGAGGCAGATTTTTTAACGCTATTTAAAAATCATAGCACCGAGAAGTTTTTATTTCCTTGCTCAGATATCAGAAAGCCTAGTATTCCTGATCATTTTGCTAAGTTGGGCTACGATTTTTCTGAATGTATTATCTACAATACCGTAAGCGCGGATTTGAGCGATTTGGCGGATGTTTTTTATGATATCTTGGTGTTTTTCTCACCGGCAGATATCAAATCTTTGTACGATAACTTCCCTGAGTTTATTCAAAACAATACGCGCATCGCCGCTTTTGGATCAAGCACCCAACAAGCCATCGATGAGCACAATTTGATTTTGGATATCACGGCTCCAGCTCCTGGCATTCCATCGATGCTTGCCGCTTTGGAAGCCTACGTAAGTCGCTCCAATAAATAATTTTCAAACCTCAAGCCACTTTGCCTACATACAGGCAAAATGAATCGCCAGATTTGAAAATAAATCCATGCAATTGGCTGTTTTCTTTTGTGCCTAGTTTTTGCACCAATGCCAAAGTTGCCATTCCGCAATTTCTTGCTGTGATGGTGATGTTATCTTGTTGATTTTCTTTGAGTTTTCTGCCGATTTCTCTTAAGCTTCCCTTGAGTATTGCTTCAATTTTTAACGTCCTTCCCAACCATTTTGGTAGGGCGGCTGGCGATAAAAAGAATGAATCATTTCCCAAGGATTCTAATTGCCATTTTGCTGCAATTTCCCTTTGCATTCCCATACAAAAAATCCCAGCATGCGGCTCAAACTCAATTTCCTCCGCTCCCGGTATCGCCACAAAAATCTCTTTTACTTCTTTCCCTGTGCACAAGGCGTATGCTTGCATTGGTACATTTAACTGGGCTTGAAACCAGTGTATATCAACCATCGGACTTAATTTAACTAACCATGTTTTTGCTTTCGGGCGATGCAGGTTGTACAGTTCAAAAATATTGGGACTGTATTGATCCACCGCCGTAATTATGCGATTTCCGCTCTGCGTTGCAGGCCTGCGATCTGGGTCAATATAAATAATATCAACTACTTCATTGCAGAAATCCCATGCGGCCAAGGCTTCTTCCGCCGAATGATGGTAACGCGAAATTTTATCGTCAACATCGAGTTTCTCAAAGTTGATACAGCTCCACAAGTTGAGCTGTTCTTGTATTTCAAAACTGTGCACTTCGGCACCGCGTTTGGCCCATGCCCAATCGTCGATTCCTAATCCTCCTGTTAACGAAACCACCGTGTTTGCCGGGAAATTTTCTGCCTTCCACAGGGCCAAAGCCTCTGATGTGCATTGCTCCAATGCGGTGCCGAATCCTATCGCCCGAACATCATAAAAACTAGGTAATTTGGCCTTGAATTTTTCCATTCCATTCAGGAATGTTTTGGCAGGAATATACCATTCGCCCCATTTTGTTCGCAATTGATCATCGAAATTGGGTAGCTTTTTGCCAGGGAATTTCGACTTTAACTTCTGCTTATTTCTATCAATTGCGGGTGGATTTTGTGGAGGATTGACCGATAAATGATACACTTCATCCAACACAGGCCACAAATTGACCAAATTTTCGTTTAATTTGTAATTGAATTTAGTAATCATGAAAACTGCAAAGGTACTTACACTTATCATTGTTTTTTCGGCAATTGTTGCCAGCTGTGGAGCTCGTAAAAAAGATCGTTGTCCTACCGTAGGAAAAGCCAACGTTACTGAGCAGCAGATCCATGGATAATCGTTGGTTAAAATTAACGGATATTCAACAACTTTCACAGATTGTAAACCAGTCTGCGCATAGGCCTCAGGTGCTATTTAAACATAGCACCCGTTGTTCTATCAGTACGATGGCGTTGACAAGATTGCAATCTTTGGGAGATGATTTCTACTCAAAAGCTGATTTTTATTATTTGGATTTGATCGCCCATCGCGATATTTCCAATGCCATCGCCAATGATTTTCATGTGCATCATGAATCGCCTCAAATTGTTGTGCTGCGCAATGGCGATGCCACTTACGACGCTTCTCATTTGGAGATTACCGTTGCAGAACTCATACAAGAAGTTCAATAATTCCCAGCAATGAAAGATTTGTTTTCTGTTGGCGATGTGCGAAGAATTCGCAAAACCGTAACGGAAGACGATTTGGCTACGTTTCAAACTGGTAATGTGCACCCATTTTATGGCACTTTTGCCTTGGGGCGCGACGTGGAATGGGCTTGTAGGCAGTTTGTTTTGGAAATGAAGGATGACGATGAGGAGGGAATTGGCACGTTCTTGAATATACAGCATCAATCGCCGGCTATGTTGGGTAGTGAGGTAGAAATTGTGGCTACATTATCGGAATTTCACGGTAATACGGTGAATTGCAGTTTTGAGGTGAAGATTGGCGACAGGGTTGTGGCTTCTAATTTTCATATCGAACAGCGATATGAAGCGGGCTTGCTGCTGCTGGGTGGAGAAGTGAAATCCATTCGCGATAACAATGTGAATATGGGCGATGCTTATTGCATTTTTGAAGAAGGTGAATTGTGGCTGAAAAACATGCACATCTCCGAGTTTAAACAAAGCTCTTACAACAAACACGAACCCCTTCGCCCTAGAAAACTCCTTTTGAATAAGCAGGAATTGCATAAAATTGAAGCCAAAATCAAAACCAAAGGGTACGCAGTTTTTCCAATCAAATTGTATGAAACCGATCGCGGATTCTTGAAATTGGAAATTGGTTTGGGGCAGGGTAAGAAAACCTTTGATAAGCGCGATGATATGAAGGAAAAAGATATCAAACGCGATCTAGATAGGCAATTTCATTAACCAGGTAAAACCCTGAAAAATCTATAGTTTATCGCCATTCAATTAAGGTGCATCCCGGCTCTTGCAGCCAGTTGAAAACTGCTAAAGGCTGCTGATGCATCTGCAAAACTTCTGAAGCCGCATTTCCTGAAATACTGAATTCCGACTCCAATGCCAACAAATTGTCCATTGCGATTACGCGATGTTCAATGCCATAAAAAGCCGCTAAATGCGCAAAATCATAAGCTTGTGGGGTTTGAATATAGGGTCGTAATTGCGGCTCTTTGTTCGGTCCGCTGATAAAGTCGAAAATCCTTCCGCCGCCATTGTTTATTACCACAATTTTCAAATTCTGTGGCAGGGATGACGTCCACATTCCATGCGCATCATAGATAAAAGAAACATCGCCCAATAAAATTACAACCGTTTTTTCTGGATGGGCGATGGCACAACCTACGGCGGTGCTTAAACTTCCATCGATGCCAGATGTTCCGCGATTCACCCAAATTTC
>JAGKXC010000018.1 GCA_021151535.1 Sphingobacteriia bacterium
ATTGCGAAAGTTTCGCCAGTAAATACATTGCGCATTTTGGTGTAGCCCTTCATACTTTCGGCATATTTGTTCAATGCTATTTCATTCAATGCATCGCCCTGATGCAAGATGCACATTACGGCAGATTTGCTGTTGTGTTTGAAATAAACATACATGTTGTTTGCCGCCGCATATTGGGTCATCTGGCCATTAGAAACAGCAGAATTAGACTGGCGTAAGTGTGCCAAGGTCTTTACATAATTGAAGGCTTCATTTTCTTTGGCAGTTCTACCTTTTGCTGTGAATTTGTTTACAGGATCGCCCTGCCATCCACCTGGAAAATCGAAACGAACATAAGCGTCTGATTTTTCGGTTTTACCGGTCATTAAAATTTCTGTACCATAGTAAATACAAGGAAGTCCACGCAATGTAAAAAGCAATACCATGCCGCGTTTCCAGGCGTCGAAATTCTCATTTACAATGGAATAGAAACGTGATAGATCGTGATTGTCTAGGAATGTGCAATTTTTGCTTGGATCCAAATAAAGGAAATCTTCACTCAAAGTTTGATACACTTTGTTTAAGCCATCAGTCCATCCGATAGGCTTACTGCAAGCATCATGCATGGCCCAAGCCAAGGCAAAATCTGTTACGCCATCGAGCTGATTTTTCTCAAATCCACGCACATTGTTTTTTACAAATCCTACTTGTGTAGTAACGCTTTGAACCCATGTTTCGCCGAAAATGGTAATGTTCGGAAACTCCTTTTTTAACGTTGCAAGCAACTCGTTCATGTAGGCCTGATCAGGATAAGGATAGGTATCAATTCTGTATCCATTCAATTTTGCTGCTTCCGCCCACCACAGATACAATTGGGTAAGGTAAGCGCGAATATGGGGGTTGTTCTGATTGAAATCGGGCATGGTTGGCACAAACCATCCGTCTACATTCATCATTTTTTCATACGGCGATGCATACGGATCCATCACAGTTTGGGCGCGATAATTGGTTTGGCGGAATGTGTCTTTGAAGTGAAACCAACCGGTGTCGTAATTCAAATTCATCCAATGCTTATCGCCAATATGATTGGGAACGATATCCATGATCATTTTCATGTTTTCCTTCCTTAAAGCATCACAAAGGGCGAAATATTCTTGGTTTGTACCCAAGCGAGGGTCGATGTTGTAATTATCAGTAATTGCATAACCGTGGAAACTCTCTTCTGGTTGATCATTTTCTTGCACGGGATTGAGCCAAAGGGTTGTAATGCCAAGGTCTTTGAGGTAAGGGATTTTGTTTTGTATACCAATTAAATCCCCGCCATGACGGCCTTTTAGTGCTGCGCGATCACGCTTTACGTTGAATGTCACGGGTGCGCGATCATTGTCGATATCGCCATTAGAAAAACGATCCGGTAGGATGAGGTAGGTTACATCCGAAGGCAAAACGGCAGGCGATTGTTGATTTTTGGGTGTGCGTTTATCGAGTTTGTAGTTAAAAGTAAACGGTTTGCGAATTTTATCGCCCTGTGGAGGAGTGGCGGTAAAAGTGATTTCGCCGGGCTGCGTGTTGGGGTCGATGGTAATATTCAGGTAACAAATATGCCTGTTGGCTGCAAGTTCAACCTTGTTGAGGGTTACGCCGGGATAATTATTTAGGGCGATGGAATACTCGCTTATTTCTTCGCCGTGAACAATAATTTCGACGTTAGGATTTTCAAATCCGATAAACCAAGAGATTGGGGCAATATGATAGATGTTTTTTCGGGGAGGTGTAGCAGAAAGGGTAGCGGAAATGCTGAAAACAAAAAGGTAAATTAAGCGATGGATATTGTAATTCAATGGGTTGCGTTTACTAGCGAAAATCATATTATTACAAAGTAAGTAAAAATTTTCGGATTTGCTTATTGTCATCTTGACACTTTTTTTTATTATCTTTACCGCCAGAAACAAAAACATAACAAAAACATGAAAAAATTATTACTTATTGCTGGTGCACTTTGCATATCTGCGGGTGTATTTGCACAAAAGAGAATGGTTAAGTTTTCTGTTGACATGACGAACCAAACTGTAAGTACAAATGGTGTGCATGTAGCGGGTAACTTCCAAGGTTGGGATCCAGCTGGAACTGCGTTGACTAAAGAAGGATCAACTAACATCTATTCTACTTACGCTCAGTGTGATGTTAATAGTGTAGTTGAATTCAAGTACATCAACAACAATAGCTGGTCTTCAGGTATTGAGAGTGTTCCTGCAATTTCTCAAAAAGGTCACGTAAACAATGGTGAATCTAACGATAACCGTTGGTTCTGGTCTGGTACTGGTAGCGATACTTTGGTGTTGCCAGCATTTACTTTTGGTGGTTCTGCTCCATCTGGACAGCACGCTGTACGTTTTGCAGTTGATTTGGCAAAAGAATCTGCTGTAAGCACTGATGGTGTTCACATCGCTGGTAGCTTACAAGGTTGGGATCCTAGCAAAACTGCAATGACTAACTTGTATGGTACAAACAAAATTCACGAGGTAATCCTTTGCTTGGCAGATGGTAGCTATGAATTTAAGTATGTAAATGGTAATTCATGGGGTAAAGACGAATCTGTTCCAGATCCATGTAAGGTAAATGGTAACAGAGGTGTAACAGTAAGCGGTTCTGACATAGCTTTGTCTAAAGTATGTTTCGGTTCTTGCGATGCTTGCCCAACACGTACTTTGCCTGTATATAAAATCACTTTCCAGGTTGACATGACTAATGCCTGTAACTGGGATTCAGTAGGTATTGCTGGTGGTAAAGTAAACGGTTGGTCTTATACTACAATGACTCCTGGTGCTAGCAATGTTTGGACATATCAAATGTCTTTTGATTCAGGTACTCAAGTTGAGTATAAGTACAGAAAAGCTAAGAACGGTGCTGGTAGCCCAAGTTGGGAAGGCGTAGACAACCGCAAAACTACAGTTGTTAAAGATTCTATTTTGCCAGTAGTTTGCTACGATGCTAACACTGCTTGTACTCCTGTTCCTGCTGCGTCTGATGTTACTTTCACTGTAGACATGAGCAACGAAATCGTTGCAACTGCAGGTGTTTGGGTAATGGGTAACTTCCAAGATCCTAACTGGCAGGCTGGTGCTATCAAATTGACTCAAGATGCTACTAACACAAACTGGTATGCAACTACAGTTAAGAATGTATGTCCTGGTTTCTTTGCTTATAAGTTTAACAATGGTGATCCTAACACTGCTGGAACTGAGGAAACTTATCCTGACACAACTCAAAGAGCTTGTTTGATTGCAAATGGTCAAGGTGGTTTCAACAGAGCTTACACTCGTACTTCTTCTAGTGCTGTAGTTTTGGCTTATGTATTCAATACTTGTGTTGATCCAACTAACGATGTTAACAGAAACTTCATTGGTAACACTGAAGTTACTTTGATGCCTAACCCTGCCGAAGGTGTATTCACAGTTTCTTTGGCTGGTTCAAAAATCAAGAACATCACTGTAACAAACATCAGTGGTAAAACTATCCGTGAAATCAGCAGCAACCGTTCTTCTGAGAAGGTTGAAATGACTGGTATGTCTGGTGTTTACTTCGTAAATATCGTTGACAGCATGGGTAGAACTTCAACTCAAAAAGTTGTTTTGAAATAATCCATCAATTTATTGATAAATGAAAAGGCTCTCCGCAAGGAGAGCCTTTTTTATTTTAGCGAAAGTTAGAGAATTGTTTAATGCGTTTATCGCCGAAAAATCTTGAGATTTATTTCTTTACTTGAAATTCAAAGATTTTATCTTCTTCGATAAAGCCAACGAGTACATCGTTTTCTGTTACTGGACCAACGCCAGCAGGGGTGCCGGTAAAGATATAATCGCCGATGCGCAAGCTGAAATACTGACTTACATGAGCGATAATATCATCAACTGAATGCAACATTTGATTGGTGTTTCCGGATTGAACTTTAATGCCATTTTTTAACAAATAAAAAGGCATTGCAGAGATAGGGTGGTTGTATTGGGCGATGGGTTTAAAATTGCCTACAACCGCCGAATAATCGAATCCTTTGGCTTTTTCCCAAGGTAAACCCTTGTTCTTTAATTTGGTTTGAACGTCTCTTGCTGTAAAATCGATACCAAGGGTGATTTCTGAATAGTATTCATGGGCGAATTGCACGGGGATACATTTTCCGGCCTTGTTGATTTTTACCACCAATTCAACTTCATGGTGTACATCTTCAGAGAAATCTGGGATGTAAAATGGGTTATTGTTTCTAAGCAGTGCTGTATCGGGTTTGATGAAAATAACGGGTTCGTCTGGGATCTCATTGTTGAGTTCCTTTGCGTGTTCCGAATAGTTTCTACCTATACAGATGATTTTCATGCGTTTTTAATCACAGTTGCATCTCTTTGAGGGCCCAAAGAAATTACACCAATTTTCTTTTCTAAGTAGTTCTCTATGAAATGCACGTAGTTTTTGAAGCTATCGTCCATGTTGTTGAAACCTTGCAAGTGAGAGAGGTTTTCTCCCCAGCCTGGGAATTCTCTATAAATTGGGTTTACTTGGGTGCTGCAAAGATTTGACGGCACTTGTTGGCTGATGGTGCCGTTTACTTCATAATCAGTTGCTACGGATAAATTTTCCATGCCGTTGAGTACATCGCCCTTCATCATGATTAATTCATCTACTCCGTTGAGCATGATGGTGTATTTTAAAGCTACCAAATCCAACCAACCTGTTCTTCTTTTTCTACCAGTTGTTGCGCCGAATTCATGTCCTTTTACGCGAATTTCTTCACCTAAGTCGTTATCGAGTTCTGTAGGGAATGGACCGGAACCAACGCGGGTGCAATAAGCTTTGAAAATGCCGTACACTTTGCCGATATGTTTTGGGGCAACGCCTAATCCGGTACAAACGCCACCGGTTAAGGTATTGGAAGATGTTACAAATGGGTATGAGCCGAATTCAACGTCTAACATGGAGCCTTGAGCGCCTTCTGCAAGGATTTTTTTACCTTGAGAAAGGCAGTCATTGATGAAATATTCACTATTGATTAATTGGTGGGTTTTCAAGAATTCCAAAGCTTGGAAGAATTTGTCTTCTTCTTCTTTCAAATTGAAATCTGTGTAACCCAAAAATTGGATCATTTTCAAATGGTCTGCAACGATGGCTGCATAACGGTTGTTGAAATCTGCTTCTAGGATATCACCAACTCGTAGTCCAGAACGACCGATTTTATCTCTGTAAGTTGGGCCAATACCTCTCAGGGTAGATCCAATTTTTGCATCGCCTTTTGCTGATTCTGAAGCTGCATCAAGGATGCGGTGAGTAGGTAAGATTAAGTGAGCTTTCTGTGAAATAAGCAAACGGTCTTTATAATCAGGGCATTCGCTTTGAATTCTGGCGATTTCTTCACCCAAACGAACGGGATCAATTACTACGCCATTACCGATTAGGTTAAGGGTAGTTTTGTGGAAAATGCCAGATGGGATGGTGTTTAATACGAATTTTTTGCCTTCAAATTCAAGTGAATGTCCAGCATTGGGTCCGCCTTGAAAACGGGCAACCACATCGTATTTAGGAGTAAGATAATCGGCAATTTTGCCTTTTCCTTCATCGCCCCATTGGAGGCCCAGGATTACGTCGATCATTTTAAATTATTCGTTTGGAGTGTTAGATTCAATGTTGTTTTGGCATTGTGCGCAATTTCCCTCACCGTCGGTGATTGGGTTTGCATACAATTGAAGGGAATGGTGCGACACTTCGAATTTTAGCAAAGAGCCCATGGTTGTGCTGATTTGTTGTACACGGGGATCGCAAAATTCGAATACCTTTTTGCATTTATTGCAAATGAGGTGGTCGTGCTGCTTATATCCATAAGCTTGTTCATAATGCGATGTATTTTTACCGAATTGGTGTTTTTTAACCAACCCAGATTCTACCAATAGATCAAGGGTATTATAAACAGTAGCTCTACTTACATGGTAGTTTCTATGTTTCATTTTGCCATAAAGTTCATCTACATCGAAATGCACTTTATGGGAATAAATTTCATCAAGAATTGCGTAACGTTCGGGTGTTTTCCGCTGTTGATTTTGCTCCAAAAATTGGGTGAAAATCTCGCGAACTTCACTTTTTGTTTTTTCAATTTTGGGATCTTTTTTGGTTGTCATAAGCGGGGAAAATTACAGAACAAAGTTACTGAAGGAATTCGATGAAATGGGATGAATATTTTATGAAAATTAAAGGATAGCCAGGGTGTTGATTATGGTTTGCTTGGAGTTGCTTCCACTGTTTCAACGTAGTTGGGGTTGGGGATGAGCATTTTTAATTTCCTTGCAGTGGGGAATTCTTTTCTAATTTCAACTAAGGCAGCATCTGCTTCTGCTTGTGTGGTGAAAGTTCCGATATAAACCTTGAAATTGGGTTCGTCGAAGATGATTTGGGCGCCGTATGAGGTGCCAAATTTCTCATCAGCTTTTGTGAGTAATTCTTGGGCGATTGATTTCTTGTTAGAAAATCCGATAAAGATTCTGTAGCCATTGATTTTTTTGGCATTCGCAATTTTGTCTTTGCGTTTTTCATCGGCTTTTGCCACACTGGGTTCAACTTCATACAGCACTTGTGCTTGTAGTTGATGTGAGCTATATTTTCCCAGTAGGATAATTATCGCCACAAATTTTAACCAACTCTTATTTGGTGCCTTTAGAAATTTCACCTTACAAATATCGTAAATTTCACATAATCACGATAGCGCTGTAGTACCTTTGTAGTATGGGAAAAAAAGTTGCCTTGGTAATTTTGGATGGTTGGGGTATTGGCAATCATCAAAAAAGTGATGCTGTATTTTGTGCAAATACTCCAGTTGCAGATGCGTTAACGCAAGCCTATCCTCATGCTTCGCTACTTACCCATGGTGCTAATGTAGGTTTGCCAGACGGACAAATGGGCAACAGTGAGGTAGGACATATGAACATTGGAGCGGGGAGAATTGTGTGGCAAATGTTGGAAAAAATAAATCGATCTTTTTCTGATGGGGGCGATGTTTCTCAAAATCGCGTATTAAATCAAGTTTTTTCAAAGGCTGCTTCTTCAGGTAAGCCTCTACATTTAATGGGTTTGATGAGTGATGGAGGTGTTCATGCACACATTGATCATATAATTACGTTGTGTAAGCTTGCTGTGCATGCCGGTGTGAATCAAGTTTATGTGCATGCTTTTTTGGATGGCAGGGATACAGATCCACAAAGTGGATTGAAATATTTGGAAAAATTTCTAAAAGCTACTGCAGAATTGCAAAATTCGCAGGGGAAGCAAGCTGTATGTTTGAGTACGGTTGTAGGTCGTTATTTTGCAATGGATAGGGATCAACGTTGGGAGCGTGTTAGGAAGGCTTATGATGTGATGGTGAATGGTGTTGGTGAGTTTGCATCGGAAGGTGTGTTGTTTGCCGTGAAAAGGAGTTATGAAAATGGTGTTACAGATGAGTTTATGTTGCCTATTCGTTGTTTGCAGGGCGAAGAAGGGTTGATACAGGAGCATGATGTAGTGTTAAATGCGAATTTTAGAACGGATCGCGGCAGACAAATCACCCGCGCATTGTGTTTAGAGGCATTTCCTGAGCAGCAAATGAAGCCTCTAACACTAGATTATTACACACTCACACAATATGATGAGACGTTTAAAATTTCGGGTGTAGTATTTGAAAACGATAATTTGGAGATGACGTTGGGAGAAGTGGTGTCTGCTGCTGGAAAAACACAATTGCGTGCTGCGGAAACCGAAAAGTACCCACACGTTACATTTTTCTTTAGTGGAGGAAGAGAAGAACCTTTTGAAGGTGAGATTCGTTTGATGGAAAATTCACCCAAAGTGGCTACCTATGATTTGCAACCAGAAATGAGTGCAATTCCACTAACAGATCATGTTTTGGCAGTAATTCAAGACAAACAGCCTGATTTTGTATGTTTGAATTATGCGAATGCAGATATGGTTGGGCATACTGGGGTTTATGAGGCGATAGTAAAGGCCGTTGAGACAGTTGATACTTGCTTGGGAAGAATGGTTAAAACTTGTACAGACTTGGGTTATGAGATGATCGTAATTGCGGATCACGGTAATGCAGATTTTGCAATTAACGCGGATGGATCGCCCAATACCGCGCATTCTACGAATCCTGTGCCAATTTGGTGGATTACGGAAGAGGAAAATGCCGATATTAATTCGGGGATTTTAGCGGATGTGGCACCATCGATTTTAGATATTATGGGAATTAAGCAACCTGAATTAATGGGCGGAAAAAGTTTGTTAATTCATGGGTAATAAAATAATAGAAATGAGAAATTTGAGAAAACAAAGTTGGGTGTTAGTTGGGTTGTTATTGGTTTTGTTGGGTGCGGCTGGATGCGGCGAATCGAGCGGCAAAGCGCAAAAAGATGAATTTTTAACTACATTTTTGCAGAAAGAAATCGCCCGAATGAATAAAGAAAAAGTAGGTGCGGTGAAAATGGTGCAAACAGGAGATGAGGTAGAAAGCGGGCGATTGGATTCTATTGATTGGGCCTCGGAAATGGATGGATTGTTGGAGTTTTCACAAACTCGATTGTCAGACACAACGAAATATGGACATTGGAAAGAGGAGGGGAAGAATAAGATGGGGATGCCATTGGTGATTGAACGGTATTTTGCTAAGGATACCATGGCGCATTTGCAATCGGTTGAGATGATGTGGGAAGGTATGCCAGGAGACGTTGTTGGCAGGAAGATGCAAATTCAAGTGGTAGAGTGGCAGTTTAAGCAACAAAGTTGGTGGATGGATAGGAAGGTAAAAGCATACTATCAGCCAACAAAGGCGATAGGGTATGAAATTCAAGAAAATTCTATTTGGTCATCGCCCAAAGAAATTTCAGTACAAATTACATTGGATAATCCTCTGTATTTAGATAACAGATAATTTAATTCGATTCTTAAATCTATTATTGAAAAAAGCCATGTTGAAAATTCAAAATTTTATAAATGGAAGTTGGCAAGATGCCGTTTCGGGAGATGTTATAGAAAATTATAATCCATCTACGGGAAAAGTATATGGTTCAGTGCCGGATTCTGATGCGGATGATGTTCAGCAGGCAGTTGCTGCTGCGGAGTTGGCAAAAGATTCATGGTCAAAAATGCCTGCTGAGAATAAGTTTTTAATTTTAAATAAGATAGCCGAAGGGATTGATGCACAAAGAGAGGCTTTAGCGGAGGCGGAATCGAAGGATCAAGGCAAGCCATTGTGGTTATCGAGGAATGAAATGATTCGTGCAGCGCAAAATTTCAGATTTTATGCTACTGCTGCGATGCAATTTGCTAGTGAGAGTCATTCCATGGAGGGCAAGGCGATTAATTATACATTGCGCACGCCAATTGGTGTTGTGGGTTGTATAAGTCCGTGGAATTTACCCTTGTATTTGTTTACATGGAAGATTGCGCCGGCATTGGCGGCGGGCAATTGCGTGATTGCCAAACCTAGTGAATTTACGTCGGTTACGGCTTGGATGTTAACCAAAATTTGTGCGGAAGCGGGTTTGCCGGCTGGGGTATTGAATGTGGTTTTTGGATTAGGGGGAAAAGTGGGTGCGGCCATGGTTTCGCATACAAAGATTAAAGCAATTTCATTTACAGGAGGCACTGTAACTGGTGCTAATATTGCTTCGGTTGCGGCGCCGCGATTTAAAAAATTGAGTTTGGAGCTGGGCGGAAAGAATCCCAATATCATTTTTGATGATTGCGATTTTGAGAAAGCACTACAAACTACAGTGAACAGTTCGTTCATGAATCAGGGTGAGATTTGTTTATGTGGAAGCAGGGTTTTTGTGCAAAAAGGAATTTATGATCAGTTTAAGTTGCGGTTGGTTGAGGAGGTGAATAAATTGAAGGTGGGAAACCCTATGGAAGATGGCATTCGTGTTGGGGCGATAGTAAGCAAGCCACATTATGAAAAAATATTGGGTTATCTGGAATTGGCTAAAAGTGAAGGAGTTAACTTCTTAACGGGAGGAGCGGCGATTCATCCTGCAGGGTTTGAGGAGGGTTGGTATATAGCTCCTACAATCATGGAAGGTTTGGCTTGGAATTCTCGCTGCAATATGGAAGAGATCTTCGGTCCGGTAATCACCTTAACGCCATTTGAAACGGAGGAAGAGGTATTGGAAATGGCTAATTGCACAGAATATGGACTTGCCAGTACGGTCTGGACAACAGATTTGAACAAGGCACACAGGGTGGCTTCTAAATTGGAAGCGGGTATTGTTTGGGTGAATTGTTGGTTGCTTCGTGATTTAAGAACACCGTTTGGTGGTGTGAAGAACTCGGGTGTTGGAAGAGAAGGAGGATGGGAGGCTATGAGATTTTTTACAGAACCTAAAAATGTTTGTATTTCTATATCTGAAAAGTAGTTTTATTTTGATTGATTAGAATTTTAATTTTCAATTAAATCGTGCTAAATTTCATTTATTATTAAATCTTAGAATCTAAGATTGTCTATTATAAGTGCGAAAACACTATTATTTGAGGCCTATTTTTCATAATATTGCAGTTTAATACCCAAATTAGAAGAATTCTGAAATGGGAATTACGAATCGATATTTAAAATGGGTAATTTTCAAAAGAATCAAAGAGGTTTATTGCTGATAATCAAGCAGTTCGCGCTGTTCTTGGTTTTGGCCATGACTTTGAATTCTAGTTTGAAAGCTCAGAATTACCGCATGGATTGGTATCAAGATGCGGTTACTAATCGTTCAACTTACGAAGAAGCCATCGAGTTTGAGAAGGTTTTTACCACCAAGCTTCGAAGATTTTTTGATCACGATAAGTTTATGGTTGTTGTGGATGTTCAGGATTTGGATAATCCTGCACCTTCGAGAGCGGCGAGGAGCAAAACGCCTATTTCGCCAGCTTCCGGAGCAACTACATCGAACAATGGCAGCGGTCCGATTTTCTTTGACTCTTTTTTGGGAGTGGATTATTTGCCTGGTTTGCAGGTGCATCCATCTGTGAAAAATCGTGGGGCAAGAAGCATTCAGAAGTTATTTAATAATCAAGGGCCTCAGCGATATAAACACGTTGTGAATGTGTTTATGGATACGAGTTATTCTCCTACAGCGTTGCAGTTTGTAGAGGAAGTAATTTGGGGTGCTGGGCTATTAAAAGATGAAAATGAAGACGAGGTGTATGTTGAATATCAGGAGTTTCCGAGTAAATATCCTCGTTGGAATAGAGGTCCATCGCCAGCCATAACAGACGGTCAAAATCCAGGAGAAATTGTGGATGAGTTGCAAGCAATGTTGGATAGGAGATTTGGCAGAAATGACCAACCTCAGCAACCGCAGCCTCAAATTCAACAACCTCAACCGGAGCAACCATTACCAAAGTGGGTGCCATGGTTGGTTTTCGGCATAATTGGTATAGTTGTGGTTGTCTTTTTGACTCAATTCCTTGTGAACATGAGTCAGAGACGCAGGGAAGATGCGGCCTTATTGATTCAAAAGCAAGAGAACGATCGTGTGGTTCAGCTTCAATCTCAATTGGATAAATTATCGCGATCAATTGTTAGTGGAGGAACACAGGCTGAGGATATTTCCAATTTAGCTGAGTTAGCGGAATTAAAATCGTATGTTACTCGAGAGTTTATCTCTGGAGGTCAGGCAATTGCTGAATTTTTAACTACGGGAATAAATGACAAAAACAATGATGAGTTGGTGCGATTGGCGGAGGTGATTCAGATTGTAAACCGACAATTGTTGGCCATGTTGAAACCTCATTTGGAGGAGGAGATTTATGATGATTTGAAGGATGAGTTACGCAATGTTCGCCAAGTTCCAATGAATGAACAAATACAAGTTCTTCAATTATTTAGGAAGTCGATAACGAATTTCAGAACAGATAATTTCACTTTTTCGAAGAAGGATATTTTCCAATTTGTGGATCAATTGAATGAAAATCAAATTTTGCAATTGATCAAGGATGAGGGAGAAGATTTAATTGCAATATTGTTGGCGCAATTGCCACCGAATAAAACACTGAGTGTGTTGGGTAATTTTGAATTTGGGCATCAAACTCAGATGCTGCAAAAAATGTCGAACATCTCCGATATTCCAGTGGATATTTACAAACAAGTGGCACATCACTTCTCGCAAAAGGCGATGAAGTTGAAGGATATGAAGTTTGTAGCTGTTGATGGGGTGAAAGCGATAATGCGGGTGTTGGATTCATTGCCATGGTCACAACAAGAGAAGCACATTGAAGAAATCGCCAATTATGATTTGGAATTAGCCAAAAAGATACGGGAACGTTTTGTTGAGATGTTCAATGATATTCCAAAGATGGCGGAAGATTTGGTTTCACGTTCTGTTTCTACGATAGAGCCTAGAACGGTTGCAATTTCTTTAATTGGGGCAAACGATAATATTGTAGATCGATTATTACGTTCTAAGCCTGATCGTGAACAACAATTAATTCGTTCTGAGATTGTATTGAATGCGAGTGCAGATGCAGATGACATCAAGGCTGCGAGGATGGAGATAGTTAATAAAATTCGTGAAAACAAGTTTAAAGAGTGATGAAAAGGATTTGGGTTCTATTGTTTTCTATGATTGTTATTTTTCCATTGTTGTCACAAAACATGGGTTCAAATCGCAATCCCAGAGTAGAAAGCCAATTAAACTATTTAGCCAGTAAAATACCTCAAAGCATGATGGATATTCCGATGGGGTATAAACGTGTGGCTATTTTTGAAATGCGCTCTGATTTGCCTGGTACGTATTTGTCTATAGAAGATTGGCGTAATAAATTCACTGAGAAATTAATGGAACTGGGAATGCAAGTAATTGCGGTGCCCGAATTTGATGATAAGATTACTTTAAAAATTCTATCATCCGATAGTTCATTGTATGTAGACAATAGATCAGCGATAAGCAGATTGAAATCCAATCCAAAAGGGTTGCAATATGTTTGTGAGCAGTACCAGGTTCAAGCGTTGTTTAGTTGCCATATATTTTTGGACTCAGTAAACGGTCCTAGGGTTTCAATGCGATTATTAAATCCATCCAACAGGGCGATTATTTGGTTGAAGAATTTGGATTTGTCGCAAGACTTGATTTTGAAGCCTGTTGTTGTTTCTCTAAGTGGTGGATTGTTGAGTCAGCGAGTAGACCAGATTAAAGATGCCTCAACGGGAAAGGTGTTGGCGGCCAATAGGTCTATTGCGCCTGTGTTATTGAATTTTGGAATTGCTCAGTATTTGGATCCAGATCGGTCTAATTTATTTGGACTGAATGTAGGGGGTAGGGTAGTAGATAAGACGCCGGTTAATTATGCTGATACGAGTTTGGGTAGAATGGGTATGAGTATTATGCCACATTTGGGGATGATGTATCAAGTGAATTTTAAACGAAAACCGCGCATCATGCCGTATTATTGGGGTTTTGCGCAGTTTGGTGTGAATTACATGTACCACAGGGAGCAAGGACTTGTGGGTTTTCATCAGAAAATAGGAGTGCAGATAACCGATAACATTGCTGTAGATTTTCGATTTGAGCAATTTTTAAATGGGTATAGTAGTTTATCTGCAAACCAAAATTATACGCTTCAGTTTGATAATGTAACTTTCGGTTTTAATGTGGCGCTTTCATTCTAAATATTGGGTTTTATGCATAATTGGGCTGCTGGTTTTGATAACTGGCTGCGATAGTGCTGCGGTAATGGCCGAGAAGAAGGCAGAAATGGATAAAGTTAGAACTTTGTATCTAGTGGATACATCTGCCAGGGATTTTGTTGATATAAATTACCGAGCAGGAAATTCGGATGTGGATTTACGTTTGTTTTTTAACAAAGAATTTGAATTGCACTTGGATAATAAAGGGGCTTTTGCAAAGCCTCCAACTGTAACTGTACAAGGACAGAATAACCCCAAGCCTGGAGATCCTAAGTCGCCGCCTCCTGCAAAAGATTTAGAGAAGGACCTTCAACGAGTATTGGCATTATATGAAGATGCACAGGCGCAATATTATGCTAAGAATTACGACGGTAGTTTGGATGCCATTGATGCATCTATCGCCATTTTACCTACTACAGAAGCGTATGCCTTAAAAGGTAGCGTATTATTTATGTTGGGTAATATAGAAGAAGCACAAAAGAATTGGAAAAAAGCCAAAGAATTGGATCCTGATTTTGTGATGCCAACCATCATCAATAAATAGTAAGTTTTAGGGAATGAAGTTTTCTTTGGTTAGTTTTTTATTGATTCTATTCACCGGCTCTTTGCTTGCTTTAGGAGTATTGGATGTGATAGGAACATTCAAGGTTTCTCATTATCTAGAATTTCTGGTTTTTAGCAAGTTTTTTGATATTCCAGCCCTATTAATCATTTTTGGAGGTGTTTTTACCAATGCGTTGATTATTAGTACTCCGGCAGATGTGAAACAGGTGATTTTGATGTTTAGAAAGATTTTTTCACAATCTAAAATCAATGAACATTCTCTATTGAAAGATGTAAATCAAATGATAATATGGGTAGAAGATTATCGAATAAATCGTGTAGATTTTATCAATAAAATTCAACAAGAAAGTAAGGACGACTTTGTGAAGTATATTTTCACATTGATGAGTACGAATTATTCTGTGGTTGATTTACATGAAATTGCTGAAACGCAAATAAGATATAGAATTGTAGAGGCAAAGAAGTTATCTGATATATTAAAAAACATGGGGAACTCTGGACCTGCATTTGGTATGTTCGGAACTTTATTTGGGTTAGTATTTATGTTGAGTTCCTTGGATAATCCGTCTGCGGTGGGTCCGGGTTTGGCATTGGGTTTATTGGCTACTCTTTATGGAGTGGCGAGTACCCATTTATTGTTTTATCCACTTTCTAAGAAGGTTTTGGCGTTAGCGGAAGTGCAACAAAAAAGGGATGAGATGATTTTGGAATGCGCCATGATGATTGTGGGCGAGAAATCTTCTTTATACATTAAGGATAAATTATTGAGTCATTTGAATTTAAAGTATGTAACGAATCCAACAATTTTTGATGAGGAAGTATCGGAGGAGGTTGCAATAGAATCGGAAGAATTGGAAGAACAACTAGATTCTGTAGACGAGTCAAAAGATGAAGAAACCCAATAATATTCTGAAAGAGGAACATGACGGATCGGAAGAGAATTGGTTGTTAACCTACGCCGATACAATTACTAGTTTATTAGGGTTCTTTATTTTGATTGTTTCATTGTCTACCATTAACATGGGGAAGTTTGAAGAAGCTACCACATCTGTAAGGGCTAAATTTCGCAGTGAAAAGAGTTCTGCACTTCAAAATTTGAAACAAAATTTGGATTCATTGATGATTCAGAATGAAGCTAGTAAAGAAGTAGCTGTAAAAATTGATAAAAAGGGGCTGAGAATGATTGCGTCAAATGCATCTTTTTTTCCAAGTGGAACCGATTCGTTGCTGCCATTGGGGAAGAAGATAGTGGATCAAATCGTGGGTCAGATTAAAATCATGAATCAGAAGTTAAACATTGAAGTTGAAGGGCATACCGATGATCGCCCGATAAAAAATGAATTGTATGAATCCAATTGGGAGTTGAGTTGCGCGCGAGCATCAACGGTAGTGCGTTATATGATTGGAAAAGGGATATCTGCCAGTAGGTTGAAAGCCACTGCCTATGCTGAAACTCAGCCTACAGTGCCGAATCGAGATAACAAGGGAAACCCGATTGAGGGGAATATGGCGAAAAATAGACGTGTAGTAATTCGGATTTTTTATTGATTTTTGAATGTTGAGATTTATTAAACATATCGCTTGGTTGTTATTGCTGTTGTATTCGATTGAAATACAGGGACAAGCCTCCATGTTGGGGTTTAATAATAAACATTTGATTCAAAGTAATTTGATTAATCCAGCTTTACGTCCGCAATATGGTTGGGCGTTTTCAATGAATAATCAACTTACAAGTTATTGGCCTAATATTACGCCTTCAGATTTGTTTGATGCGAACAAATCTGCCTATCAATCTGTGAGTGATTTTGTTGGTAATCCAGTAAAGAATCTGCGCGAAATTGATGTAGAGAATCACACCAATTTGCTTACGGTTGGATATCGAAGGAGATTTTCTTATTTGAGTTTCAACTCTGGAATTGTGCAACAAGCGGATTTGAATTTGGATAAAAACGCGTTGGGATTACTGTATTTGGGCAACGGCTATAAAGATTATATTGGGAAGCGTGCGGGAATCGATTTTGGTCATTCATTTATTCGGGCATATTGGGAGAATAGAATTAGTTGGGGTTTGGTTTTAAATGATTATCTAACAATTGGTTTTAGTTATTCAAAGCTTAAAGGATTATATAATTATGATCTACAGCGTGCGAATTTTGGGATAACAACGGATACTAATGCACAGGGGATATATGCTTTGGGTTTGGATGCAGATATGTATTTGCGCACATCTGGAACTCAGGATTTCAAGCCTGTTTCTGGGGCGATGTTGTTTCCTGGTGGAGGTGTAAATAAAGGTAGATCCATGGGGCTTGGTGCTGTTTATCGCCCGAATGAAAATTGGCAATATTCCATTAGTATGATAAATTATGGAATTATTAATTGGGATAATTCTTGTGAATTCTTGGAGTTAAAGAATGCGAAATATGTTTTTACTGGTGTGGATACTACCAATTCAATGAAAATTCTGGATCAGGGGAGTACGCAGTTTGTAACCGATTCGATCAATGCGCATTTTACGCCCAATAAGGGAATTTATCATCCAACAAATGGTTCATTTTTTACAAGTTTACCATCTCAATGGAATTACGGTGTGGAGTATTTTTTCACTCCTCATAATTGGGTGTCATTCAATTTTGTAAGTAGAACGGGCGCAAATAGAGATAAACGTTGTTGGACATTACAATCGCAAAACAGGATAAAAGAAAATGTGGATGTCATGTTCTCTTATTCTCGTTATAGTTTGGGCAATAGTAGGCATTTGTTAGGAATGGGTATTATTGCTTACAAAGGGAATTTGCAATTGCATTTCTTGGCCAATAATTTAAAAGCTTTGGCAGATTTTGATCGAAGTCATGGATTGATGTTGGATGCGGGAATTACATTTTTAATTGGGCGAAATGTAGATGCTGATAATGATGATGTTCCTGATTATCGAGATGAATGCAAGGGCATCTTTGGTAGAAGGAATTATTTGGGTTGCACAGAAGACATGCCAGGTAAACCCTATGAATATGAACCTCAAGGCAAAGAATTGCATATGATTGAAAGGTTGGAAGAGAAAAAGCGCTGGCGTACCAAGTAAATTTGCTCGTGGTAATTTAAGGTTATATTTGTGACATGTTTGAAAACGCGGATCGCACAGAATTATCAGAATTGGGTGAATTTGGATTGATTGAGCATTTGGCTCAGCATTTTGGTACAAAAAATCAACATTCGATTAAAGGTGTTGGTGATGACTGTGCCGTAATTGAGCGATCGGAAACAACATTTGGGTTGATATCTACGGAAGTATTTTTGGAGGGTGTTCATTTTGATTTGGCATATCATCCATTGAAGCATCTGGGATATAAACTTGTTTCAGCGGTAGTTAGTGATGTTTATGCGATGAATGGCAAGCCTGAGCAAATTCAGATAGCATTGGGGTTGAGTAATCGTTTTGGTTTGGAAGCGATTGAAGAATTGTATGCCGGAATAATCATCGCCTGCGATAAATACAAGGTAGATTTAGTGGGCGGAGATACATCAACCAGTAGGAGTGGTTTGGTGGTTTCAATGTCGGTATATGGCGTTGTAAACAAAGATTTGATTACTTATAGAACAGGTGCGAAGCCGATGGATTTATTGGTGGTTTCGGGCGATTTGGGCGGTGCTTACATGGGTTTGCAGATTTTGGAGAGAGAGAAGCGTGTATTTATGGAAGTGCCCAATATGCAACCTGATTTAGAGCAATATGATTATATCGTTGGAAGGCAGTTAAGGGCGGAGGCAAGGTTTGATGTGATTGATATTTTGGAGGAAATTGGTGTTAAGCCTACCAGTATGATGGATGTGAGCGATGGAGTGGCTTCTGAGATTTTCCATTTGGCCAAGGTGAACCAAGTGGGTTTTGATATATTTGAAGATAAGTTACCTATAGATCCCCAAACTGTTGAAACGGCCATTTCATTTGATTTAAATCCTAGTATTGTTGCGTTGAATGGTGGGGAAGATTATGAATTGTTGATGACGATTGATCAGGGCGATTTTGAAAAGATTAAAAATATTCCTGATCTAACCATAATAGGTTATGTAACTGAAGCGGCATTAAAGAATCAATTGATAACCAAATCGGGTAATACATTTGATATCAAAGCGCAAGGTTGGCCGATTTCACAGAAATAATTGTTTATATCTGCATTTTGGGCAGCGAGTGGGAACATGTATTTTTGTAACTATGTTTCGTTCGCATACTTGTGGTGAATTAAGGTTGAGCCATGTGGGCTCCGAAGTAACTTTGGCGGGTTGGGTATCAAAAATCCGTTTAATGGGATCTATGGCGTTTGTGGATATTCGTGATCGCTATGGAATTACCCAATTGAGTTTCAACGAAAGTTACAGCAAGGAAATGTTAGCGGCTGCGGCTGAATTAGGCCGTGAGTATGTGATTCAAGTTTTCGGTAAAGTTGCTGAAAGAGAATCTAAGAATAAGCAAATAGCAACAGGAGAAATTGAAATAATTGTAACCGATTTAAAGGTTCTTAATTCGGCGAAAACACCTCCATTTACCATTGAAAATGAAACGGATGGCGGGGATGATATCCGTATGCAGTACCGTTATTTGGATTTGCGTAGGGATGTTGTTAGGGCAAATCTTGAATTGCGTCATCGTTTGGCGCAAAAGATTAGAAATTTTTTATCTAGCAGTGATTTCTTAGAGGTAGAAACGCCCGTGTTGATTAAAAGTACACCGGAAGGTGCAAGGGATTTTGTGGTTCCTAGTAGGTTGAATCCGGGTCAGTGGTATGCGTTGCCTCAAAGTCCGCAAACCTTCAAACAGTTGTTAATGGTTAGTGGCTTTGACAAGTATTTTCAGATTGTGAAGTGTTTTAGGGATGAGGATTTGAGAGCAGACAGGCAGCCTGAGTTTACACAGATTGATTGCGAGATGAGTTTTGTGGAGCAGGAAGACGTGATTCAACAGTTTGAAGGTTTGATGAAATCGCTATTTGCGGAGGAGAAGCAATTGTCTTTTGGGGCATTTCCTAGAATGACTTATGCGGATGCGATGCGTTTGTATGGAAGTGATAAACCGGATATTCGCTTTGGGATGCCATTTGTGGAGTTAAAGGCTCCGGGAAATGCCCGTGATTTGGTTTCTGGAAAAGATTTCGTGGTATTTGATTCGGTGGATTCCGTAATTGGTATTTGTGCCAAGGGAGCTGCCCATTATACTCGTAAACAGCTGGATGCGTTAACAGAATTTGTTAAACGACCTCAGATTGGCGCTAAGGGCATGGTTTGGTGTAGAATAGAAGCCGATGGATCGCCAAAGAGCTCAGTAGATAAATTTTATGATGCAACTGCATTAGAGGCTTGGAAATCGGCATTTGGCGCTGAGGCTGGCGATTTGATATTGATTTTGGCTGGTGATTTACATAAAACCCGCAAGCAATTGAATGAATTGCGTTTGCAGATGGGTAGTGAATTAGGGCTTAGAAATCCCAATGAATTTAAGCCTTTGTGGGTTGTTGATTTTCCACTGTTGGAATGGGATGAAGATTCTCAGCGTTTTCATGCGATGCACCACCCATTTACCAGTCCATTACCCGAAGATATCAGCTTGATGGATACAAATCCTGGCGCTGTGAGAGCCAATGCTTATGATTTGGTGATTAATGGCGTTGAAATTGGCGGGGGGTCAATTCGTATTTTTGATAAGCAATTGCAAGCCAGAATGTTTGATTTATTGGGCTTTACCCCAGAACAAGCACAATCTCAGTTTGGGTTCTTGATGAATGCATTTGAATATGGTGCACCTCCACACGGTGGTTTGGCCTTTGGTTTTGATCGATTGTGTAGTTTGTTTGGCGGTTCTGAAAGTATCAGAGATTTCATCGCCTTCCCTAAAAATAACAGTGGAAGAGATGTGATGATTGATGCACCAAGCGAGTTGGATGCACAGCAATTGAAAGATTTAGGTATCTAATTCTTTTTAGGATATTGCAGAAAGAATGTGCGGTAAAAGCACAAATCCACCTATTAATAGGGCGATGGTAGAAGCTAATAATGTGGCTCCAGCGGCCATGTCTTTCGACATTCCCACCATAGGGTGACGATCAGGATATAACAAATCCAAAGCTTTTTCTAGAGCACTATTAAGGGCTTCTGAAGTAAGTACCAATCCTATCGCCAAGAAAATTAAAGCCCATTCTAAACGAAACAGGTGTTCACCTACGAAATCTAATGCAATTCCTGTAACGATGGCTATGACTCCGCAGATTACGGCAATTCTGAAGTTTCTTTCGGTTTTTACCAATAATACAAATCCATTGAGTGCGTATAGAAAGGCTTGAAATGATTTTTTCATGATTGGATGGTTTGATGAATGTTTTGTTTGTAAGCGTTTGGCTTTTGTGATGCGAATTTATGGAGAAGATAAATAGGGTGCATAAAAAAAGGCCGTTTATTCAACGACCTTTTTTCAATTGTTATAGATTAAATAGTTTGTTTAGTGGATTAAAAAGTATTGATTTTGATTCTCTTTTCAATTTCTTCTACATCATGACGGAATTTTTTGTCTGTCTCCATCAAGTCGTTTACGGTTTGGCAAGCATGAATCACAGTTGAGTGGTCACGACCACCGAAGTAGATGCCGATATTTTTCAAAGATGCTTTGGTTAGATCTTTTGTGAAATACATAGCTATTTGTCTTGCTTGTACAATTTCACGTTTACGTGTTTTTGACTTAACAGCTTCAACAGGGATGTTGTAGAAGTCGCACACTAACTTTTGGATATAATCAATGCTGATTTCACGAGTAGAATTCTTAACGAAGTTCTTAACGATTTGTTTGGCAAGGTTAAGATCCAATTGTTTGCGAGTTAGCGACGCTTGGGCTAACAATGAAATCAAAGCTCCTTCAAGTTCTCTTACGTTGGTATCGATATTGTGTGCCAAGTATTCAACCACATCTTTGTGAAGGGTGATACCATCTTGGTACATTTTGTTTTCTAAAATTGAAACACGGGTATGGAAATCTGGGTTTCCTAGATCTGCGCTCAATCCCCATTTGAAACGAGACAACAAACGCTCATCCATATTTTTCAAATCTTTTGGAGGGCGATCACATGTAAGAATGATCTGTTTGCCATTTTGGTGTAAATGGTTGAAGATTTGGAAGAATATTTCCTGAGTTCTTTCTTTTTTGGCAAAGAATTGAACATCATCCACAATCAATACATCCAAATACTGGTAGAAATTGATGAACTGATTGTTGTTTCCTTGTTTTGCTGAATCGATAAATTGATTGATAAATTTCTCAGCACTCACAAATACAACCACTTTTTGCTTGTGGTTTTGTTTGATCATGTTACCAATGGCGTGGGCAAGGTGCGTTTTTCCTAAACCGCAACCGCCAAATACCATTAATGGGTTGAATGCGGTTCCGCCTGGTTTTTGGGCGATGGCCAAGCCTGCGTTTCTTGCAAGTTTGTTGCAATCGCCTTCAACGAAATTATCGAAAGTATATCTTGGGTTTAACTGAGAATCGATATTCATTCTCTTCAAACCTGGGATTATAAAAGGGTTTTTAATTGGGGTATCCAAATTGATAGGCATTCCCAATTCGTTTTGAACAGACTTTTGGGAAGCGCCACCAGTAGGAACGTTGATGGTATACGGAGAAACATCGTGGCCAGGGGCAGAAGTTTCTACTACGATATTGTATTCAAGTTTCGCTGTTGGTCCAATTACTTTTTTCAAAGTTTTGTGAAGCAACTGAACATAATGTTCTTCCAGCCATTCATAAAAAAATTGAGAAGGGACTTGTATAGAAAGCACTTTATTTGATAATCTCACTGGTTTGATGGGTTCAAACCAAGTTTTAAAACTTTGAGGGTTTACGTTGTCTTTGATTATCGTAAGGCACTCTTGCCAGGCAATTTCATGTGCTTTTTTGTCGTTCATCTCGTGTTTTCCTGCTTGTTGTGTTTAACTTGTTGATTAATGAATGTAACTCGTTGAAAATGAGCATGTGTTAATTCTCAATTTCATTCTGCTAATAAACTAACAAAATTCACATTGTGCTAATTTTTTTTGCTTGATTTTTAACTTTTTTTTCTTTATTGAATTTGATGATTTTTACTAAAGAAAAAAGTTGTTGAAACGAGAATGGTTTGATTTTCTAATCTTCAATTGTTTGCAAACCCTCAATAACTGAGTGAAATCAATAGATTAGATGATTGTAATAGCAAATTTAATAGTTTTTTTAAACTAATGAGACGTTGCAAAAATGAAAAAATGCAACATCGTTGGATGGTATATGATTTTTGATTTTGTAGTAAAAAAGAGGCGTTTTACTGTCTTGTTATGACTACACTCCTTGGTATTCTCCAAATACGCCTCTCAAAACGTCTGCAATTTCTCCCAAAGTAGCATAGTTTTCAACACAATTTAAAATATGTGGCATTAAATTGCTGCTTCCTAGTGCGGCCTCTTTTAAATGTGCCAATGATTTTTCAACTTCGGCATTGTTTCTTGAAGCTTTTACTTGGTTAATTTTATTCATTTGTTGGGTGCGAATACTATCATCGATTCTGAAAGTGGGTTGGGGGTCTTCCTCTTTCATTTGATAAGCGTTAACACCTACCACAATTTGGTCTTTGTTTTCGATTTGGCGTTGAGCTAAGTACGCGCTTCTAGCAATTTCTTCTTGTATCCAGCCTTTTTCAACGGCAGAAACTGCACCGCCCATTTGCTCAATATTCTGAATCAAGGATAGTGCTTGTTTTTCCAATTCGTTGGTAAGCTCTTCAACATAATAACTTCCAGCTAACGGATCAACGGTATGGGTTATTCCACTTTCTTGCGCAATGATTTGTTGGGTTCTCAGTGCGATTCGCGCTGCTTTTTCTGTTGGTAAGCTTAGTGCTTCATCGAAACCATTGGTGTGTAAGCTCTGTGTGCCACCGAGCACGGCTGCCATGGCTTGGATGGCTACGCGTACGATATTGTTTTCGGGTTGCTGGGCAGTGAGGGTAGAGCCGCCTGTTTGTGTGTGAAAGCGCAACATCATTGCTTCTGGTTGCGTAGCGCCCAAATCTTTCATGATGTTGGCCCAAATTCTCCGAGCTGCCCTGAATTTAGCAATCTCCTCAAATACGTCGTTATGCGCGTTGAAGAAGAATGAAAGGCGTTTGCCGAATACGTCTATGTTTAAACCCTTTTCCAAGGCTGCTTCTACGTATGCTTTTCCGTTGGCGAGGGTAAATGCCAATTCTTGAACAGCGGTTGAACCTGCTTCGCGAATGTGATAACCACTAATTGAAATGGTATTCCATTTTGGCAATTCTTTGCTACACCATTCGAAGATATCGGTGATGATGCGCATAGAAGGGCGAACTGGATAAATATAGGTACCACGAGCTGCGTACTCTTTTAAAATGTCGTTTTGGATGGTGCCACCAATTTTGCTTAAATCGGCACCTTGTTTTTTTGCCAATGCCACGTACATCGCTAACAGTGTAGAAGCTGTAGCGTTAATAGTCATGGATGTAGTAACATCTTGGAGTTGGATTCCTTTGAAAAGGATTTCCATATCGGCGAGGGAGTCAATGGCCACGCCTACTTTTCCTACTTCACCTTCGCTCATGGCGTGGCTAGAATCATAACCAATTTGCGTAGGAAGGTCAAAGGCAACACTAAGCCCAGTTGTCCCTTGGTTTAACAGATAATGGTATCTTTCGTTGCTAGCTTCGGCGGTGGAAAATCCTGCATATTGTCTCATTGTCCACAAACGGCCTCTATACATATCGGGTTTCACCCCGCGTGTGAAAGGGAACTGTCCTGGCATTTCGCCATTACCGCCGGTGTAAACGGTTTTGATATCGATTCCGCTGCTGTTGATTTTGGATTGTGACATGAAATGGGAGTAAATGATGTTTATTATATATAGGCAGGAAAATTATCGCCGGAAATTAAGCGAAGAATAAGGTAACTTCTTGTTTTAGGAAATGGAGTACGCGATCTTGTGGTTGCTGATCTTGTTGCGATAGCCATTGGATGAGTTCTTTGCACATATCTGCTGATGAAGCGGTTTCTGGTAAGGCACTCAACAATTGTTGTAAAATTTGCAAATGTTGCTCTTTGGTAACTTTGATGAGGGTCCATAGTTGCTCGCTCACATAAATTTGTTGCGATGCGTTGTAGTTGTATTCCTCTGTAATTGCCTTAGAAGCCAATGTAGAAAAGGCTCTTGCGGTAGTTACTTGCGATGCGTATTCTTTGATGAGGGCTGGGAAAGCGGTTCTTTCGGTAAGTAGCGCCAATCTTTCGTATGCCTGCAATTTTAAAGGAGTTAGGGTTTGGTGGTTGGATTTTAGGATATCTACTTTAAGAAGGTTCAAAGTGTGCTTGGTGTGCATTTTGAAGAAAAATAACGCGCCCCCTACCGTTGCTAGGGTTACTAAGATTGCGAAAATTAAATACCAGTTCATCTTGTCGCAAATATAGATAAGGTAAACGAAAGGGAGGTAGCAGAATCGGAAACTGTTGCGTAAATTTGTAATTATGGAAGTGATAACAGAAAAACCACCAGTAAATTTTACTTCAACTGCCTTAGAAGAGTTGCATCGATTGTATGAATCTTTGGAGTTAAAGGAAGAATCTGCTTTGCGCATTGGCGTGAAAGGCGGCGGATGCTCAGGAATGAGTTACTTGTTGGCTTTCGACAAGCCTGAGGAGAATGATAAATTTTATGAAGTAGATGGCATTCCTGTGGTGATGAACAAGGCGCATGTGATGTACGTTTTGGGCATGGAAGTGGATTGGGAAAATGGGTTGGCCAACCGTGGATTTTCATTTAACAACCCCAACGCGAGTGATACTTGCGGCTGCGGACAGTCGTTTTCGGTATAATTGGGCGATAAAATCTTGCTAATCTTCTTGGGAAATTTGCCAATACGTTGAATTTATTAGCCGAAAATATCAAACAGGGCATTGGTTCTGTTAGGGCACATGCTACTCGGGCGGTAATAACGGCGTTGATAATTGCTATAGGTATTGCGGCATTGGTGGGGATTTTAACTTCTATCGATGCAATGAAAATTGCCATTACCCGTACATTTTCAAAAATGGGATCGCAAAGTTTTGTGATCCGCAATGCAGAAGGGGTAAGGCGATTTGGGCAAGTGAGTGATGAGCGTCCGATTTCTTTTACTGAGGCAAAATATTTCGAGAAATTGATGGAAGGGCAAGCGGATGTGAGCTTGCAAATAAATGCGGATTTTACGGCTAAAGTTTCCTATAGATCGGCAGAAACCAATCCCAATACAAGGGTTTTGGGGATTGATGATGATTATTTAAAAACGGCCAACTACGAATTGGAAGTGGGTAGGAATTTTACTCGCAATGAAATTGATATGGCATCACCCATGGTAATAGTGGGGAGTGAAATCGCGCAGAAAATGCTGGGCGAAGGCCGTAATACAGCATTGTTGGTTGGTAATTTAATTCAAGTAAATGGCAAGCCATACCGTGTAATTGGCGTTCTGTCTAAAAAAGGATCATCGATGGGTATGGGAGGGGGCGATAGGATGGTATTGATGCCCATAAGTAAAGCCATTCGGGACATGAAGGTGCAACAAGATAATTGTGTGATAACTGTTGCCAGTGATAAAGTATTGGATATTGAGCCGCTAATGGGCGATGCATATTTTTATATGCGGAGGATAAAGCGGTTACGACCTGGTGAGGAAGATAATTTTGTGCTTACCCAGAGTAGTGCATTGGCCAAAGATGCATTGGAAAATATTAAAATGGTAACCGGAGTGGGGACTGTGATAGCAGTGATTACGTTGTTAGGGGCTGCGGTGAGTTTGATGAATATTATGCTGGTAAGTGTTACTGAGCGTACGCGGGAAATTGGGTTGAGGAAGGCGTTGGGCGCCACCCCCAAAATGATTCGCGATCAGTTCTTGGTGGAAGCGGTAGTTATCTGCCAAATTGGTGGAATTGCCGGTATTATCTTGGGAATATTGATAGGTAACGGGGTTGGCGCCGCATTGGGTTCAGGGTTTATTGCTCCTTGGGCTTGGATGGTTTTGGCGCTGGTGGTTTGTGTGGTTGTGGGTTTGGTGGCAGGGTTATATCCTGCAAAAAAAGCGGCCAAATTGGATCCCATTGAATCCTTGCGATTTGAGTGATTTACTCTGAGGTATAATTGCCCAAGGGAAATTTTCATAGTTGGGGCAAGGGGAAATCCCATAATTTTGCCCTGATGATTTGTCACAGAAGTTTCAGAATCTTAAAAAAAGGTTCTTTGGTAGCGACGTTGTTTTTTGGTTCGTTATCCGTGAGTGAAATCCATGCTTTGGCTATAGAATCCGGAAAAGTAATACAATTACAGAATCCGATTGGTGGTGGAAATCCCAAACAGAAAAAGGCGGATCTGGTAAAACCGTTGCCATCAAAACCAACAGGAACTAGCCTCGGAAAACCATCGCCAGCGAAGCCATCGCCCTACAGAAATTCTGTAAGGAATGTAGAACAACCGCCGCAGCGAATGAGAACTGCAATAGATTCTTCCAAAATGCCAATGGTGCATGTTACGGCCGATCCCATGTATGTTATACGTTATTATCCTTCGGCAGGAAATGTGCAAGTGATTGGTTCGCGCGAGATTCAAATGATGCCTGTGAGAAGTACCAGTGAATTGTTGCAATACGCTTTGGGTGTGGATATGAGAACCCGCGGTCCGCAAGGTGTACAGAGCGATATTCAGATTCAAGGAAGTACATTTGATCAAGTTTTGGTACTGGTAAATGGCATCAAAATGAGTGATCCACAAACTGGGCACCACCAATTAAATTTGAGCATCAATCCTGAAATGATTGATCGTATTGAGATTGTTAAAGGCGCTGCGGCTCATCTTTACGGGGTAAATGCTTTGGCTGGTGTAGTTAATATCATTACCAAAACACCTGTGAAGAATTCAACAACAATAACTGTACAAAGAGGGTTTGGCGATCAAATTAATCAACAACAAATTCCTAAGCCGAGTACTTTGCCGAAAGATGATTATTACCATTCTCAAAGTTATCGATTGTTGCAGCAATGGAATAGCTTAACGGGAATAACGGCTTGGTTGAATGTGGATGTAGATTTTGGTAACGGTTATCGCCCAAACACTGGATTTCAAGCCATTCGCTCTAATTTTTTGGTTGAGAGTAGGAGTAAATATGTGCAGCGGCAGGGAAAATGGATGCGTGTTTTTGATCCAAACCGTTTGGCAGATTTGGCAAATTCTTATAGAAGTGATGAAGTTGTTTTACATCAGCGGGTGATGGGGGGATTTATTCGCAATCAATTCGGGGCAAACGGATTTTATGCGGCCCCGAGGGATAGTAATGCTTATGAATATGTTAATACCCAATGGGGTGGATGGGTGGCACAAGTTAATGCCTCCGGTTTGGGTTCATTGACGTTGAGTTTGAATGCGCGAACCAACCAAGATCGATTTGTGTTTAATCAGTTTAACCCTTCCTATTATCAGAATTTTCATAATTCCTCTGTGGTAAATCCGGAGGCTTTGTATTCATTGTCGCTGAGTAGAATTTTAAAATTGGGATTGGGTGCGGAGTATCGCCGAGAAGCCATTTCGAGCACCAACTTGGGAGAGCGGAATCGTGAATATTGGGGAACGCGTATGGAGTTAATATTGAATCCCTTGAAGCCGCAGTATTATGCATCTGAGAACCCAGAAGGTAAGAGGGATTTGCAAATTACGTTTGGATTGTACTCTTTAAAAAATTCAGTTTTGGGTTCGCAATTGTATCCGGGTGGAAATGTGGTGTATCGCTATAAAAATCACAAAGTGTTTGGAAGGGTTGGAACCGGGCAGCGTTTGCCAACGTTTACCGATTTGTATTACAAAGATCCTGTGAATGCGAGTAATGCCAAGTTGTTGCCGGAGCGTTCTACTTTTTATGATGCTGGATATCAAGTGAAAGTTTTTGGTATTTGGATGCAAGCCAATGCTTTCCGGAGATATAATTTTCAAATGATTGATCGGATTAAAGATTCATTAACCGC
>JAGKXC010000225.1 GCA_021151535.1 Sphingobacteriia bacterium
CCAAAAAGAAAAACGAACCCAAACTTTCTATGGTGAATATGATTTGGGCTACCTGTGTTTCTGTTGTTTGGTACTGGTTTTTGCAACCCGATTTGGGATTCTTGCTTTGGACCTTGTTGTTTATGAATGCGTTTTCGGCACTTCGACATTGGTGCGAGCATTTGGGTTATACCCATGATTTATCGAGTAACACCTTTTGGTTTCCTATGGGAATGGGTATCGGTAACCATGAAACCCATCACCATGTTCCCAATATTTCTTGGTTTTCCTTGATGTTAGGGTTGTTTAGTAGAAAGAAAACAACCTCTGTTTTGGGTACAATATGGGGTGTGGTTTTTAGCAAGAAATTCCACCACTTTAGCGAAACGGATCATCCTTTAGTAGATCCTTTGGATTAATTAAGGAATCGGAAGTTGCGCGTTAAACTTTGCGCGAAATGACTAGTAAAGCCAAGGAATTAATCGCCAGGTACGCTGCTTGTAAGATGCGTATGCTTCGCCAAAATTCTCTGTAAGTGCTGCCTCTTCTTTTGGAATTCGATTCAAAATGGTAATCAAGTTACCTGCAATTAAAGCAGCAATGGAAATCCAATTTCCTAGGGCGATGCCCAATCCAAAGTAGTAAACCAATAGCCCTGTATAACTAGGGTGGCGCAACAATTTAAATGGACCACCTTCCACCAACTGGTGGTTTTGTAAAATGGAAATTTTAACGGTGAAATGCTCTTTCAATGTGAGTATGGCCCACCAACGAAGGCTTAATCCGAGAATGAAAAAAATCGCCCCGAAACAAAACTGGTAAAATGCTGAAAAATTCAGTGCATAGGCTTGAAAAATACTGGCGTTTTTAAACCAAAATGGTAGGAAGGCAGCAATGATTGAAAGGGGAGTGATGAGGCGGAAAATCAAAATAGATTTGCCATCTTGCACACTTTTTAAATCTTCGGATTTGGCGTTTTTTACGATGTTTACAGTGATTCCGCTAATGGCAATAATCAAAGCCAAAATGTAAGGAAAGTACTCGAAAAGGAAGTTTGATTCTAGCATGTTATCTGTTTTTTAAGACCCAATAAAGACCTTTAACGTTGGATTGTAATTGAGGAAGAATAAGGAGTACAGCGATTTCTTCAGCTGCGGAAGCGTATCCCCAACACATCGCCAATTTGTAACTCCAAGGAGTGTAACCGAAGGCAAATAATCCAAAGAAAAAGAAGCCTTGTACATAGCCTCCAACTTTGGTGCTGTACATGTG
>JAGKXC010000091.1 GCA_021151535.1 Sphingobacteriia bacterium
AGATATCAACCACAACGTGCGGGGAAATAGTGCTTTGAAACCCGAATTAGCCAACAGTTTGCAAGGTAGCTTGGATTACAAACACAGTTATTACAATTTTAGCGTGCATAAAAAACACGAAATTAGTTTCGGGGCGAAGGGCTTTTACAACCAAATAGAAAGACAAATTCAACTTTCTTTGATAGATCCCACTGCGCAATTGTATCAGTACATCAATGTGGGAAAGGTAATTAGTTATGGCGGAACGGGCGAATTTGCCTATTCTCAAAACAAGTGGCAAATAGGCAGTGGCATTACCCAAATCTATTCTAAAAATTGGATAACCGATTCCAGTGATGCGCAACAATGGCGCACTTTACAAGCTTCCATTAACAGTACTTATCGCTTGAAAAAACAACATGCGCAAATTCAATGTTTTGTGCGTTATAGCGGTAAAAATTTCATTTTAACCAGCGATGGACAGGCCTTTACCGTTCATCCTTACACTTGGATTGATTTGAATGCCAACAAAACGTTTTCAATCGCCCGAAATAAAAAATCTACGTATGCGCTTCCCTATACCGCGAATTTGCAGGTGGGTTGCAAGAATTTGCTAAATGTTACCCAAATTGCCGGCGGTGTGGTAAGTGGCGGCGTGCACAGCAGCTCCAACGGAATTAGCAATGTTGGCATGGGCCGAAATTACTTTGTATCCTTAAATTTGCAATTCTAACCATGTACCAATCTCAAACTTCTTCATTCTTGGCAGCAACATTTCAAAAATGCTATCAGGGTAGGATTTCCGGTTTAAGATTTTCTTTTCTGGCGATGGCATTCGCGCTTTTTTTCAACGCATGTGAAAAGCCCGAAAAACTGTACCCCGCACCTAGCAGTTCTGCCGGTTTGCAAACGCAAACCTTTGCCATGGGCTCCCTAAGGATAGCCTTAAGAAAGCCACTTGGCACTTCGACGACCCCAGTGGGCATAGGGATTCTATGGGATTCAAACAACCTTTTGGGGCCTTGAATCTCATCGGAGAGGCCAAAGCAAAGTCAGGCGTTTTTGTAGTGGATCTTGGTGCTTCCTTGGCAGACTCTCTTCGTTACATCAAAATCCAGTTACACAATTTTGGTGGTGGGCAATTTTCTTTCGACCATGGTTTCGCTACTGAGCCCTATTATACCAATACCAGTTTACCTATTGATACCCGTTACAACTTTGTATATTATAATTTTCAAAATCAGCAATCGCCCTTAAATGAACCCACTGAAAATACCAATTGGGATGTGGTTTTTACCACGTATAAGGACGCGATTTATGATAGCAGAGGATTGCTTTATCCCTACGTAATTCGCGGTGTCTTGATTAACCCATTGCGTATTGAAGTAGCGCAGGTAAATGGAATGGATTTCCAGCAAATTGATTTGGCCTATGCCGAGCAGGTGAAATTCACATCAGTATTGGATGAAATTGGCTATGATTGGAAAGCTTATGATCAAAATGCAAGCAGGTATGCCATTGTTCCCAAACAAAATTATTTGCTTCGTACAAAAGATGGTCACATATTTAAAATGCGTTTCTTGGATTTCTATAATGATCAAGGAGTTAAAGGATTCCCCAAAATGGCTTGGGAATTATTGAAATAAATTCTATCGGATTTTTTTGCATAATTAACGCCAAGGTGTTGCTTTTTTGATTGCTTTTGTGAAAATTGTGATTACAAAATATCATTTGTTTCACATAAAATTCTCTAAATCATGAGCAACAAAAAATTAGACAAAGGCAAATTGTACCACAAATTACATCAATTGCAGAAACGCGTTACCCGCATGAATAACAATGACGGACATAGCGACGAAAAGTTCACCATGCGCATGTCGAGAATTCGAACCCTTATTGAAGGCGTTCGCGGCAAAGGAAAATTGCCAAAACAAGACAATTATCAGGGTTATTCTCTGGGATAATGCTTAAATTTGTTGATACTGTTTTTAAGTATTCAGCAAAGTGAAAAAAATTATTCTTAGCACTGTATTTTTTAGCACCTTGGGTGTTCTAACATTGAATGCCCAAGATGCTTCTAAACCTCAAAATAATAGCATTGAAACAGCGGCTCCGGCAACTGCGGGAAATAGCACTGGCGATGGCCACGGACATGGAGACGGGCACGGACATGGCCTTCCACAAGGTTCGCATCCAGGAGCACCGGCAACTACTGCCGCCGCCGAACCCGAAAAGCATTTGGCCAATATTCGCCAACTTACTTTCGGCGGCGATAACGCAGAAGCTTATTTTAGCCCCAATGGGCAGTGGATTACCTTCCAAAGTAATTATAAAAAATGGGGAGTAGAATGCGATCAAATCTTTACGGCTAAAATTTCCGAACTAGGCAAAGATTCCAATTACATTCCTCCAATGGTTAGCACAAGCTGGGGAAGAACCACCTGTTCTTATTACATGCCCGATAACAAGAACATCATCTACGCAACAACCCATTACGGAGATAAAGCCTGTCCTCCAGTGCCTCCTTCAAACGGCGCTTATACATGGCCGATTTACAAAGATTTTGATATCGTTGTAACCAACAAAAAAGGCAAAATCATCAAAAGATTAACCAACACACCCGGCTACGATGCAGAAGCAACTGTATCACCAGATGGAACAAAAATCGTTTATACTTCAACAAAGAGTGGCGATTTAGAATTGTGGATCATGGATATCGATGGCAAAAATGATCGCCAAATTACAACGGGCTTGGGGTATGACGGCGGCGCTTTCTTTTCGCCCGATAGCAAGAAATTGGTTTTCCGTGCTTCCCGTCCAACTAGCCCCGAAGATGTTGCCAAATACAAAGATTTACTTTCTCGTGGATTGGTAGAACCAACCAATATGGAAATTTACACGGTAAACATCGACGGAACCAACTTACAGCAAGTTACCCATTTAGGCAAAGCCAACTGGGCGCCTTTCTACCACCCATCTGGCAAGAAAATTATCTTCTCTAGCAATCATCATAGCAAAAGAGGGTATAACTTCGATTTATTTATGATCAACGAAGATGGCACCGGTTTGGAGAAAATTACCAATCAAAGCATTTTTAATGCATTCCCTATGTTCTCTCCTGATGGTAAAAAATTGATTTTCAGTTCTAACAGAAACAATGGCGGTGGTAGAGATACCAACTTGTTCATTGCAGACTGGGTAGAATAATTGTAATTATATGCTTACAAAAACCACGGCCTTAGTGATTAGGAAAACACCCTACACAGACAACTCGGCCGTGGTTCAATTATTTACCCGAGAGGCGGGTTTGCTGCCTTTTTTGGTACAAGGGCTTCACGGCAAAAAAACGCAATCGGGGAAAGCAGTTTTCTTTCAACCCGGCAATGTTCTGGAAATAGTATTCAACCGCAAACCCGGCGCTTTACAACGAATAAAAGAAGTTCAATCCCTTTCATCTTGGGGCTATATCCCAAGTCCCGCCCACGATCAAGTTCGTTGGTTTTTCCTGGAAATATTGCAACATTGCCTCATCCAAGAACAAATCGAAGAGCCTTTGTTTGATACCTCTAAAAATATCTTTGAGCAAATTAACAAAACCCACCCTTACATCAACAACTTGGTAATTACTTCCGTATTTCAATTAAGTGATTCTCTTGGGTTTGCCTTAGAAATTAATCAACACGCCAATACAGGATTAGACTTACAAATTGGTAGTGCAGCTGTGTCCCAATCACTGCCAGCAACTACCCTCACACCGCAAGAAATTCAACTACTGAATACCATTTTGGCATCGCCCGATACAGCCATCGGCAACGCTCAATTGCGCAAAGACCTCTTCCAAAAACTCACAAACTTCCTCTGCTTGCACGCCCTTCACGGCAAACCCCTCCAAACCTTGGAGATTATCAAACAACTTTAAAATTATCCCAATAAGTAGTGAGAGGCACTGCCCGTGTTCTGCTGCTGTAATACTTTCTTGCCAGCCAAAAATCCGCCCTCACCTACCACCGCTGCTATTGCCGTATCACTCAAGCCAGCTGCCTCAGATGTGGGCCTGTATACACTCAACAAATCCAAATCGCCCTGAATCTTTACCCGCAAACCCAACCCCTCCAACGCCTGCTTTAAAGGCTCATGGCGGTTTTCCTTGTTATCAATTACACAACGAAACTCCAATGCCGAATTCTGCATCATGTTGGCGCGCACTTTATTCACCGACATCGACGCAAAGATTTCTTTCAAATGATCTTCTGCAATAAATGTAAAATCCTTGGTGCTAATTTCTAACAGCAACTGATTGGATTTGTGAATCTTACAAGGAACTTCCAAGGCTTTTCCATCCGCCGCCACCTTGGTACCTGCCGCTTCGGGCTGCAAAAAGGAACGCACATACAACGGAATTCCTTTTGCCTGCAAAGGCTGAATGGTTTTGGGGTGAATCACAGAAGCACCATAATATGCCAACTCAATGGCATCCGTATAGGTAATTCCATCAATTAATTCTGCATCGGCAAATTTCTTTGGATCAGCATTCATCACACCCGCAACATCTTTCCAAATGGTAATTGATTCAGCCCCCATCAAACTGCCAAAAATCGCCGCAGAATAATCAGAACCTTCCCTGCCCAAAGTAGTTGTCTCACCCGTGAAACCACGCCCAATGAAACCTTGGGAAATGATTAAATTTTTTCGTGCAATGGGTAATAAACGATTCTGAACCAATCGCTCAGTTGCCTCCCATTGCACCCGCGCATCGCGATGCCTACTATCCGTTATGATAAAATTTCGAGCATCCAACCATTGGTTGGCAATTTTCTGCGATAACAAATAATTACTTACTATTTTGGTAGAAATTAACTCTCCAAATCCAATGATTTGGTCGTATAAAAAGTCGTAATCGTCTTGAATATTAGGACTATCCACAAAACATTCTAGCTCTAGATAAAGATTTTTTATGTCGTTTTTTCCAAACAAATCATCGCCCTGAAATAGATTTTCCAAAATTTCATCATGGTATGCAAATACCTTTTGTAAACTCTCTTGCGCCTTGCCCGTTTGATGAAAACAATGGTGTATTACATCCTCTAACGCATTGGTAGTCTTACCCATAGCAGATATTACCACCAACAATTCGCTGCCTCCAAATTGCTGAATCACAGACGCCACATTGCGAACTCCCGCGGCATCTTTTACCGATGCTCCACCAAATTTAAAAATCTTCATCGTAGGTAATTCTATATTAAACGTTTTTATGGTATTATTCTTGCCAATAGTCTTTTTCAAGAATATTTTGTTGTTTTGCAAAATAAATACCTACGCGACTTAAATCTACTATGCCTTACTCAAAAGTTATCACATTAGAACAATTTATCGTCGACCAACAGTCGCTTTACAAAGATGCACAAGGCTCTTTGAGCAAAATTTTCAGATCATTGGAATTAGCTGCCAAAGTGGTAAACCGCGATGTAAGAAAAGCTGGATTGGTTGATATTCTAGGTAACCATGGCGCAACCAATGTGCAAGGCGAAGAACAAAAGAAATTGGATGTTATTGCCAACGACGTATTCATTGCTGCTTTAAGCCGCTGCGGTGAAGTTTGCATGATTATTTCCGAAGAGAACGACGAAGAATACTATGTAGACGGCTGCGAGAATGAAAAATATATCGTGGCGATGGATCCATTGGATGGCAGTTCAAACATTGATGTAAATGCATCAATTGGTACCATCTTTTCCATTTATACCCGCAAAAATTTAAACGAAAAACCCAAATTAGAGGATTGCTTACAAAAAGGCAAAAATCAGGTGGCCTCAGGTTATTTCATCTACGGTAGCAGCACGATGTTAGTTTACACTACCGGCACAGGCGTTAACGGGTTTACTTTAGATGATTCTATTCAAGAATTTTGTTTGTCGCACCCCAACATCACCACCCCCGATGATGGAAAAATTTATTCAGTAAACGAGGGCAATTTGGCAGATTTCCCTGATGGCGTGCAAGAATATGTTCAATACTGTAAGGAAAAAGATAAGACCACTAGCCGTCCTTATTCTGCAAGATATATTGGTAGTTTGATTGCTGATTTTCACCGCAACCTATTAAAAGGCGGCATTTTCATGTACCCATCCACAGAAAAAGCACCGAGCGGTAAATTGCGATTGATGTACGAAGCCAATCCAATGGCTTTCATCATTGAGCAAGCTGGCGGAGTTGCAAGTACGGGCGATGGTAGAGTAATGGATGTGAAACCAGAAAAACTTCACCAACGCGTTCCTTTGTACATCGGTTCTAAGAATATGGTAACCCGCGTGGTTGCTATGCTCAACAACGAAGAAGTTGCTGAATTAGCGAATTCTTAATCGCTGCCCAACGCGTATTTGATTATCAGGCAAATTGTTCAATGCCTTAATCTGTTCAACGCTCACACCGTATTTTCTTGAAATTGCATAGAGCGTTTCACCCGGTTGTACAAAGTGAAATGTATTCTCCGCAGGCGGATTTACTGAACTTTGGTTTGGCAATGAAGATACAGCTGCCCCAGAACCACTAGGCTTTACGTTGGGTTTTAATACCAAAATCTGACCCGCCGTTACTTCCAACATTTCCAAATTATTCCATCGGGCGATATTCAAAGCTGTTACCCCCAATCGTTGTGCAATTTGCTGCAATGTTTCACCAGGTTGTACCTCGTAAACCGAAGCATTGGGGTAATTGCCAGCGCCATTGTTGCCCGCGCCGCCGTTAACGCTAGATGCACCTCCATCAACTCCCGTTCCGTTACCAGTTCCATTACCCGCGTTTCCACCCGCCTTTTGCTGATTCAAAATCAAATCCACCGCGCTAATTTCATTCGACTTTGTTGGCGGCGCGGCCGTTTTTACCTTCGGTGCATCCGCCCGCTTATCACGCAAATTTATCACCTCGCCCACGGCCGCTTCCTGCCCCGGTGTTAATTTATTCAACTTGTATAAATGCTTCATCCGAATGCCATACATCTGAGAAATGTCGCGCATGGATTCGCCCGATTTTACGGTATGACTTACCTCTTCCGATTTGCGTTTTTTGGGTTTTAAATAGATGATTTCGCCTGGATTAATTTGTTCGCCCTTCGCAATATCATTGTATTTATAAATCTGCGAAACATCCAAATTGTATCGCGCCGCCAATTGCTCTGGGGTTTCTCCCGGCTTGGCCATTATTGCCGGCAAACCATTGATCAACTCTGCGGGAATAGGAGCTGCCCCAGGTTTACTGGTTGTATAAAAATCCTCCCCCATCACAACCATCGAATCAAACATCGCCAAACGATATTTTTCTATTACACCTATCAACAAATTTCCATAAGATGGATTCGTGGCATAACCAGTTTCCCTTAAACCATGAGCCCAGTTTTTATAATCAGTTGACGGCAATTCAAACAACTTCGCGTATCGCTTGCTTCCATATAAAAATAGCGAATGATCGCGATAACTCTCTTGTGGCGATAAATATCCTCTAAAACACTCGTCCTTCGCATCATCATCCGCCAAACAATATCGGCCCGTCCAGGTAGAACGACATTTCACCCCAAAATGGTTATTGCATTCTCTAGCCAATTTGCTGTTTCCACTGGCACTTTCCAAAATCCCCTGCCCCAAGGTAATACTGGCAGGAATTCCATATGCCTTCATTTCAATCATTGCCGCTACTTTGAAAGAATCAATGTAGGCTTTGGTTGTCATCATTGGCTTTGCGGCCGGCGGCGACGTTGGCGCTGGCGTCTCATTTTGTTGTGCATGCGATTTCAATGGCACAAAAATTAAGCCTATAGCAATCGCCCATCCCCATATTTTCCCCTTACCCTGATTGTCAAATGCTCTATGGAGAATATGTTTCGCCGTCATTATTGCAAATTTACCCAATGAATTCAAGTCTGGCTGCGAGGTTATCAAGGAGTAAGTACATCGAACAATTTTTTGTGCATTTTCGGGCGATAACGTACTAATTCTACCTAAAGCAACTTTCAATTAATTGATAATCAGATAATTAAACTTGAACTTTTTCCTAAACAAAATCACATAGAGTTTCCATAAAAAATCGCGATTTTTGTAAGGATGTTGAAACGTATCTTCACCTTTACTTTAGCCATTTTGGCCTTCCTACACTTCACTGCTACTTTTTCAAAGAACAATGTGAAGGCAGGCGAAATTGTTGAAATTATCATCAAGTTCGACGTTGCCGCCGGCTTTCACGTTTATAGCGAAAAATCAGATTGCCCGGAAGATGATGGTCCAATTCGTGCTACCATTGATTTCACCCCCAACCCCAGCTACCAATTGGTAGGTAAATTCTATGGTGTGGGCGATAAAATGGTGAAAGAAACCGAAGTGTTCAATTGCGCTACAGGTGAATTCGTTGGCAAAGGAGAATTCCGTCAGAAAATAAAAGCATTAAAAAATGGAACGGCCGGAATTGAAATGATTTTCAATGGCCAAATTTGTAATGAAGGCGGGTGCGACAATATCAGAAACGTAAAGATTCTATCGCCCGTATTAAAAGTATCTGGCGAAATCGCTGCTGCGGCAACGCCTGCAAACACAAGCAATACTGGTATTGTTGCCACGACTGAAACGCCAATGGCCAATACCGGAAACGACGTTTTGGAAGGCCCAGAAAATGCAGTATCTCAAGTTAATACTGCGGCAAATCCTGCAACAGACGCTGCCTATAAGACTTGGAAAGAAGGCACTGCAAAAAAAGCATATACCGGAAAAGCGGTTGAAGGAGCAAACAATTCTAGCGGTGAAAGCTACTGGGGATTGTTCCTTTTGGCTTTTATTAGCGGATTGGCGGCCTTGTTAACGCCTTGCGTTTTCCCTATGATTCCAATGACGGTTGCTTTCTTCATCAAAAGTAACAACAACAAAGCAGCCGCAATCCGCGATGCCTCCGTTTTTGCATTATCGATCATTGCAATCTATACCATTTTGGGTACCATTACGGCAATGGCCTTTGGTCCACAAGCCGCAAACTGGTTGAGTACCCATTGGATTCCCAATATATTCTTCACCGTGATTTTCTTGGTTTTCGCTGCTTCTTTCTTCGGTGCTTTCGAGATTGTTTTACCCGGTTGGTTGGTAAACAAAATGGACGCAAAATCAAACGGCGGTGGCATCATGGGCTCGTTTTTCATGGCCCTTACCATTGCATTGGTTTCTTTCTCTTGCACGGGTCCCATCGTAGGTACTGTGTTGGTTGAAGCCGTTCACGGCGGCGCAAGCAGACCCATCATTGGCATGTTTGGTTTCTCATTGGCATTCGCACTTCCATTTGGATTACTAGCGATGTTCCCCAATATGATGAAAAACTTACCCAAAGCAGGCGGCTGGCTCAACAACGTGAAAGTTGTACTGGGCTTTATCGAAGTGGCGTTTGCTTTGAAATTCTTAAGTATTCCAGACCAAACTTACCACTGGGGCATATTGGACAGGGAGATTTATTTATCCATTTGGATCGTAATTTTCACCTTATTGGGATTGTATTTGCTTGGCAAAATCAAATTCCCACATGATTCAGATGTACCTCATGTTACCATCTTGAGATTATTCTTATCCATTATTTCATTCAGTTTTGTGGTTTATATGTTGCCAGGTATGTGGGGCGCGCCGCTTAAAGGTTTAGCCGGCTATATGCCTCCCCTTTCTACCCAAGACTTCAATGCCAACTTAAAGGCCAGCAAAGCTGGGGAAGGCAACATCGCCAATCCACCTTCTTATACCAACACCAAACTCCATATCCCACACGATATAGCCGGCTACTTCGATTATGATGAAGCCCTTCAAGCGGCGCGCCTATTGAAAAAACCACTATTCGTTGATTTTACCGGACATGGTTGCGTAAACTGTCGTAAAATGGAAGAATTGGTTTGGGCAGATCCAGAAGTGATGAAAATGCTGAAAAAAGACTTTGTGGTTGTGAGTTTGTACGTAGACGACAAAGACATCCAACTGCCTGTAAATCAGTATTTCACAACCAATTCAGGACAAAACATCACCATGCTTTCCGATAAGAATGCCTATATAGAAGAGTTGTATTTTGGTCAAACCACGCAACCGCTATATTGCATTTTAGATGGCAATGAAAATTTGCTACAACCTGCTTTGGGCGCTGATTATTTCAAGTTTCAAATTGAACCTTTCCGCGAATTCTTGAAAAACGGAAAAGCCAATTATCAGCCTGAATGATTCATTTTCAGTAAATTCGCAAACGCCCTAAAACATGAGTGAACAAACCATTCCCAGTCATATTCTAGCACACTTCCAAGAAGCAGCGGATGTTTTAAATCAATTCCTCAACAACCAGGAACAAATGCAAAATATTCAAACTGCAGCTGCAGCCATGGTTGAATCCATCAAGAATGGTGGTAAAATCATTACCTGTGGCAACGGTGGAAGTCATTGCGATGCCATGCATTTTGCAGAAGAACTTACAGGAAGATACCGAAATAATCGCCCTGGTATTGCTGCCATCGCCATTTCGGATCCTTCTCATATTAGCTGTGTTAGCAACGATTTTGGATACGATTTTGTGTTTTCACGCTACGTAGAAGCATTGGGTAAACCGGGTGATATCCTTTTGGGAATTTCCACCAGTGGCAATAGTGCCAATGTGATTCATGCCATCGAAAAAGCCAAGGCCATGGGCATGAAATCCATCGCCCTAACCGGAAAAGATGGAGGTAAAATTGCCCCTATTTGCGATGTGGAAATCCGAGCTCCGCATTCAAACTACGCCGATCGCGCTCAGGAAATTCACATCAAAGTTATCCATACACTTATTCATTCTATTGAATTAGGACTTGGCTACAATTCCTAACCATTACATTACCATGAATTACATAGGAATTTTAGGCTTTCTTGTTATTTTGGGTATCGCCTTCGCGCTTTCCAACAACCGTAAAGCCATCAATTATAGAACTGTAGGCGTTGGATTGCTTATGCAATTCTTACTGGCAGTTTTTATTCTGAAAACGCCTATCGGTAAATCTGCCTTTCTATTCTTAGGTAAAATTGTTCAAAAACTACTCACCTTCTCAGATAAAGGTGCTGATTTCGTGTTTGGTCCGTTGGCCCGCGATAACCAAATGATGGAAGTATTTGGCCAAAATTTCATCTTCTTTTTCCGCGTTGTTCCCACCATCATTTTCGTAGCCGTTTTGGTAAAAGTATTTTACCATTTGGGTGTATTACAATTCATTATCCGTTGGCTAGCCAAAGCCATGCACAAAACTATGCGCGCCAGCGGTAGCGAAGCCTTAAGCAATATTTCGTCTGCCTTTGTAGGCCAGGTAGAAGCTCAATTGATGATTGGCCCTTATGTAAAAGGAATGACAATGAGCGAATTGCTGGCGAGTATGAGCGGATCTATGGCCTCCATAGCCGGCGGAGTTATGGCAACATATATTTCTTTAGGTATTGACGCTCCGTCTTTGTTAGCGGCAGGAATTATGGCAGCACCCGGCGCCTTGGTAATTTCCAAAATCATTTGGCCCGAAACTGAAATAAGTGAAACCGCTGGCGAAGTAAAACTAGAAGTTAAAAAAGAAAACTCCAACCTGTTAGACGCCATTAGTCATGGTGCTTCTGAAGGCCTAGGGATCGCTTTAAACGTTGTAGCCATGCTAATTGGCTTCTTGGCATTAATAGCGTTGGTTGATTTTGTATTAGGTCAAACCGGGCAACTATTTGGCCTTCAGCAGGAATTATCCTTAGAATATTTATTGGGTTATGTATTTGCGGGATTTGCTTGGATCATGGGAGTTCCTAGCACCGACATGCACACAGTTGGAAGTTTAATGGGCACCAAGTTGGTTGTAAATGAATTTGTGGCATATTTAAAGCTGAAAGACATTCAATCCACGTTGCAACCCATTAGTGCAACAGTAGCAACTTTCGCTCTTTGTGGATTTGCTAATTTCAGTTCTATCGCGATACAAGTGGGTGGGATTGGTAAAATTGCACCATCTAGAAGAGCAGATTTAGCCAAATTAGGCTTTAAGGCCTTGTTGGTTGGTACCTTAGCCAACTATTTAAGTGCCACAATTGCAGGATTGTTATTATAATTTACCAAGCTACAAATTCACCCAAGCGTTGAGCCAACCTGATTCAAAATCAGCCTTATATTTCTTATAAAATTCAATTGCCGGAGTATTCCAATCAAGAACTTGCCAAACCAGCCGGTGGTAGTTTTGGCTAGCGGCATATTCCTTACAAACTTCAAACAAACTTGATCCAATACCATTTTTTCGCAGTGACTCGGTTACCACAAGGTCTTCCAAATATAAGCACGGACCTTTCCAAGTAGAGTAACGAACATAACAAATAGCCATTCCCACTATTTTATTATCAAGTTCTGCTACCCAAGCTTTTGCCACCGCTTGATTGCCAAAAAGGGCTTTCTCTAGTATTTCTGGCGATGAAACAACTTCATTGGGGGCTTTTTCATAATGAGCCAATTCTTTTATTAATTGATGCATTGCTACACAATCATTGGCTTCAGCTGTGCGGATGATAGGCGAAATCGACATGAATAAAATTTAAATTAGAAAGTTCCAGTCAAACCGACTGGGGAAAATAAAATGGAATAGGCGGATGAAATGGATAAAAGGAGCTTAACGAACTGCCAACTTCAATGTTTTGGTAGCATCTCCGCTTTTAACTTGAACAAAATAAACACCTTTGTCTAAAAGTGCATCTGCAACATCAATTCTTACTTTACCGTTAGAATAATCATTCTTGGTTAAGCCGTAAGAGAATACAGTTTTGCCCAAAACATCATTGATAATGATGGCTGCATCTGGGAACTGCCCTTCAGTAAACGAGAAGTTTACGTAAAAATAAGTACCAGTAACAGGATTTGGAGTTAATGAAAAAGAAGGACCCACAGCACCAATAGCTGCTGGGGGATTTTCCTCCATAACTGGAGTGGCAGCCACAGCAGTTGCAAGGGCTAAAACACTACAAAATATGGCGATGTACTTTTTCACTTACGCAAATATATAAAAAAAAGCGCTTGGAAACAAGCGCTTTTTTAAAATTCTTTTTAATCTACTGATTAGTGAGCAGCAGGAGCAGCTTCAGTTGTAGCAGGAGCAGCAGCGCTGTCAGTGCTAGATGAATCAGTTGTAGCAGAATCAGTTGTAGCAGTCATAGCAGCGCTATCAGTGCTAGCTGAATCAGTACCAGAAGTTTCAGTGCTTTTGTTACAAGCAGCAAAAGCAAACAAAGCTACAGCTGCAAATGCGAAAGAGATCTTTTTCATTTTTTTGTTTTTCCTATTTAAGTGTGGTGCAAAAATATATTTGAAATCACAAATAGCAAAAAAAAATTGAAAAAAAATTGAAAAGTTTCCAAAAAAACAACAACTCGTTGATTTTCACTAACTTACAATATCGCTAGCGGTCTAATTTGCCAATTTTACCTACTTTTTCAACCCTTTTTCAAAAAAAATTGTTACTTACCTATGAGAATTCTCGTAATCGGAGCAGGAATTTCAGGCCTCACCACTGCCATCGAATTAGCCAAAAAGAATCACCAAATCACTGTTTTTGAAGCACATACAACCTATGGTGGTAAAATGGCTGAATTTAAACTTGGCCAGTACCGATTTGATGCCGGCCCTTCCCTATTTACACAACCACAATGGCTGTTACAAATACTGCAATCGCCTATAAAAGAAGAATTCTCCTATGTTCAACTCCCACATCTCTGCCATTATTTCTTTCCCAATAACCTCCAATTTCAAGCACCTGCCGATCCCCAAGCATTTATCAATCAAGCCTCAATTACTTTTCAAGAACCTAAAGAACGCATTCAACAATACCTTCAGAAATACCAAAAAATTTACCAAATCACCAAACCCGTATTTCTTGAAAGTTCCCTACACCAATTGAAAACTTACCTAAGCCCTTCTGGCTTAAAAGGCATTGCTAATCTTTGGCGGATCGACAATTTCCGATCAATGGACAAAGCCAACAAACAGTTTTTCAAGAATCCCCAGCTACAACAACTTTTTAATCGCTATGCAACTTATAACGGATCCAACCCCTATCAGGCTCCAGCAACCCTGAATGTTATTTCACAACTTGAAATATTTGA
>JAGKXC010000226.1 GCA_021151535.1 Sphingobacteriia bacterium
TATTAGAAGAATCGTACAATTATGTTAGAAAATAGTAAGAGAATCTTTTTATGTTTAATCCTAATAATTAGTTGCAGTAGTTTACACGCTCAGAAGGAGGCGTGGAATTGGTTTATTGGAGACAGTGCCGGAATCAGCTTTATCAATGGGGATTCAGCGGTTTCTGTAGATTGGTACAAAATGCATGGGGAAGAAGGAACAGGAGGCATCAGTGATGCAGATGGCAACTTGTTGTTTTATACCAACGGCGTTGACATTTACGACTACAAAAACCGAAAACTCAATAAAAATTTCTCATTAAAAGGAGATTGGAGCAGCACACAGGGGAAATTGATTGTAAAACATCCAGAATCCAACGAATACCATATATTTACAAATACAACAAATACTTATTGGTATGTCAAATACAAATTGTCGTTATATCATTTTTCATTTATATGGTATAGGGATAGCGCTATATTCACAGACACAGGCAGTATTATTGGTAACAATATTTCAGAAGGCATTGCTGCAGTAAACCACCAAAACAACAGGGATATTCTTTTAATGAATCACAGTATTTATGGTGATACTTTTTACTTTTACTGTATTTCTGAAAAGGGATTAATCCCCTATTACAAAACAATAAAAACTGGATATAATATTCGATCGTCTTATCCATATTCCTTTTCGGTATTGAAGTTCTCTCCTTCTGGTAGATTAGGATCTACTTATTTAGGGGACAACAATAACGAAATGAAATCTATTTTCCGCTTTAACAACCAAACCGCATCCATAGGTAATTGGCTAAATATTGCTTTAAACTCAGGAAATGATGCCCCTACATTTAGTACCAATGATTCATTTATCTACCATGATTATGACTACAAGAATATTTTTCAATATTCAATTAAAAATTGGAGATTAGATAGTATTAACAACTCTAAACAAAACTTAAAATATTCCCTACCCAACAACAACTCCGTTTGCATTCGCAACGCGCCCAATGGGAAATTGTTGATTACCCGCAATCAACAAAAATATGTGAGCATTGTTGGGGATGCCAACAAGAAATACCCTGCTTGTAATTTCGTTGACCGCGCCGTTCAGTTGAAAACAGGCGTTTGCAGATTTGGCAACTTCAACACCAATCAAAGCTATTTCTTTACCCCCGCCATTGATTACAAATACAAGCAAAACTGTGAAACCAACCAATTCCAATTCACCTCC
>JAGKXC010000227.1 GCA_021151535.1 Sphingobacteriia bacterium
GTTCAAATCTTTATTGTTCAAGTTTGCAGTAGTGATGTGGATGCTGTAAGGCAAGAAGTAACCAGTGTTGTAAGCAGTAGTAGGCAAGTAAGAAGCCCAACCGTTTACTTTAGCTCCGAATACCAACTGAGCATTTGTCCAGAAAGCATTGTTGATTCTGTAGTTGCTAGTGATTTCCCAGAAGTTGTTTTCCAAGTAAGCCATTCTCAAACCATATACGTTTCTCTTGTTAGTAGTTGGAACATTATTCCAGTTAACAATGGTATCACCCAATTTCGCAGCTACCATCGGCTTAAAGCAAACTGAGAAAGCCACAGTGTTTACTCTAACGTCTAAACCATTGCTGGTAGACAAAGAAGAGAAACCAGGAGTTGTCCAATCTGTAGAACCAAAAATTGTACCTGCAGCTCTATCAATACTGTCTTTATCAGCACCACGCAAGTAGATGTATTCAGTTTTCAAAGCTGAAGTATTGCGCAAAGAACCAGTTTTGAAAGTTGATGTTTTTGGAGAACCATTAACATGCGTCATGTTGTTGAAAGAGAAACCTCTAAACTCAATACCGCTGTAATCAAAATACTGAACTACAACTGTATCAACAACTTCTGTCATTGTTCCACCAACCATCACTGAGTCCAAGTTACGGATATAGTAACGAGTCCAAGCAATAGTATCCACAGTATAAGGATTAAATTTGGTTAAAACTTCCTGACCAGTAGATTGGAACAAAGAATCTTTAGGATCAAACATAGAACCTACTACGTGAATTCCAACAGATTGATACTTACCATCGGTGTAAACGAATCCAGCATTGGTATCAGGCATCATCCAACGTACAAATGTTGTTAAAGTCTGACCCAACAACTGACCATCTTCGTAAGCTTTGGTATAGGTATACCATTCGCCATAATCAGTTCTACGATTAACTGTTTTCTTAAATTTAAGTTCTTCAGATGGCTTCAAGCCTGGGTTCTTGTCTACAGACGGAATGTAAGAACCAGAATACTGTGCAAATGCCGCAATTGACAAGAGACCAGTAACAAACAAAGTAGTAAACTTCTTCATATTAATAATGATTTAATGCAAATATAGACTAAAATTAGTTTTCAATTTCAACTTAAACAAGCCGCCTATCGAAATATGTGAATTTTATGTAAAAAAGACATCAAATATCGCCCTGAATTGGACGTAACAACACCTCTTCCA
>JAGKXC010000092.1 GCA_021151535.1 Sphingobacteriia bacterium
GCAGAAAAACTGGGCTTCAAAAATGGCGCCGCCTTGTACCCAATGGTTACCATGAACGGTGAAGAATGTCACAACGAATGGGAAATCACCTTTGAGGAAATTCACCGCAACGGAGCCATCGCCTATGCCATTTGGAATTATATCCAACACACTGGCGATCAGCAATACTTGGCCGAAGGAGGATTTGAAGTACTGTTGGGAATCTCGCGATTCTGGGCACAACGCGTGCATTGGAGCGAATACCGCAAACGCTATGAAATGCATGGCGTAACTGGTCCTAACGAATACGAAAACAACGTAAACAACAACTGGTACACCAGTTATATCGCCAATTGGTGCATGCAGTACACTGCAACAGCCGCGCAATGGTTAAAAGAAAATGCAGCAGACAGCTTCAAGAAAATTGTAGACAAAACCCGTTTCCACGAAACCGAAGAAATTGCACATTGGAATCACATTAACGAACATTTGTACTTGCCCTACAGCGAGGAATACAAAGTATTTGTTCAACACGATGGTTTCTTGGAAAAGGAACTCGTTCCCGTGCAAGATTTGCCAGTTTCAGAAAGGCCATTGAACCAGAAATGGAGTTGGGATAGAATTTTAAGAAGCGTGTACATCAAACAAGCCGATGTATTGCAAGGATTGTACTTCTTTGAAGACAATTTCGATGCAGATTGTCACGCCCGAAACTTCAAATTCTACGAACAATTTACCGTGCATGAAAGTTCATTGAGTCCTTGTGTTCACAGCATTTTGGCTGCTAAAATTGGCGAAACCAACAAGGCGTATGAAATGTATTTGAGAACTGCGCGTTTGGATCTCGACAACTACAACAACGATACGGAAGATGGCCTGCATATTACTTCAATGGCAGGAAGTTATTTGAGTATTGTTCAGGGTTTTGGAGGTTTGCGAATCAAAAATCAGCAATTGCATTTACAGCCGTTCTGCCCTCCACAATGGGAAGGTTACAGTTTTCAAATTTTACTCAACAACGAACCGGTAAAAATTGAGGTAAACAAAAGCAGCACCCAAATTACCAACTTAGGTTCTGCGCAAATAGTTGTGAAATTTGGACCCAAAGACGAACCTATTTCGGTAGGCGAAACCCGAAGTTTTGCAAATTCATAAAGATTCTAAATTATCGGCAGCAACGGCTGATAATCAACCATTAAACACTTAAGTTATCTCATATCTCTAAGTTTATCTGGAAGGGCCGCAAGCGATTGCGGCTCTTTTCTTTTACAAAGAAGTTTTCCAATTACTTGTTGTATAAAACACAATTTCTTAAATTGCCGGTGAACTGATGGATTTCATCGATAAAAATCCTTCAAATCAACACCTAATCGAATGAGTAATTTAAAAAATTTATTGTTTGCTGTGGGTTGTTTTAGTGCCATTCCAGCAATGGCCCAAACCCAAAATAACGGTTCAAACAACACTACCACGGCTGATAGCTCGGTAGAAGCCATGGAACAAGTGGTTGTAATTGGTTACAGTACTGCAAAAAAGAGAGATTTGACTGGGTCAACTGCCACTATCAAAGGTTCTGAATTGGTAAAGCAGCCTGTACTTACTGCATCGCAAGCTTTGCAAAGTAAAATGGCAGGTGTTCAAATTATCAACTCCGGTGCACCTGGTTCAGCTCCCAACGTGAGAATCAGGGGAACAGGATCTGTAATCGGTGGTGCAGAACCCTTGTATGTAGTTGATGGAATTATCACAGACGATATTAGAAACATCAACACGGCAGATATCCTTACCATCGACGTTTTAAAGGACGCCTCCTCTACCGCCATTTATGGAGTTCGTGCCGCCAATGGCGTAATCCTTATTACCACAAAAGCCGGTAGCGTCGGCGCTCCAAAAGTGTCTTACGATGGATACGTTGGTGCAAAATCCTTGGTAAATAAAGTTACTATGGCAAAACCCGGAACCTTCGCCAAATATTCCAACGAAGCTGCGGGAACTTTTGCCATCAAAGCCGAAGATATTACCGGTGCAACCGATTGGTATGATCAACTTACCCGCATCGGCAGCATGATGAACCAAAACTTCTCGATCTCCGGCGGAACACCACAAACCTCTTACCTTTTTTCAGTAAACTATTACAACGAAAATGGGATCCTACTCGACAACTCCTACGAAAGGGTTGCTATTCGTTCCAATAACGAATATCGCCTTGGTAAATTCGCCAAATTCGGCAATAACATCGGTATCACCCGTTGGAACTCTAACAACAAACCCTTCTCACTTTTCACCGATGCCTATAACGCAGCACCCATCTACAACGCCGTAAACCCCGATGGAACTTATGGATATACCACAAAAAGTGATGTAGGAAACCCTTATGCCAAATTGAAATTAACCGACGATAAAACATGGGGCAACCGCTTCATGGGTAACGTTTTTGGAGAATTGAATTTGGCAAAAAACTTACGTTTCCGCAGTAGTTTTGGTTTGGATTACGATCAAAATCGCGGTGAAAATTACGTGCAGAAATACCGCGTTTCTCCTACCCAACATTACGATACAACTACCCTTACCCTCGCAAGTACAGAAAGATACCGCTGGATCTGGGACAACACACTTACCTACACACCAAAATTGAAAAAAGGACATACCTTGCAAGTTTTAGCCGGTCACACCGCTGAAAGATATGATGGTTATGAGCAAAGTTTCAAAAAAGATGGTGTTCCATCGCCCCAACAATACCGCTACCTAAACACCGGTAGAGATGCAGTTTTGGGTACCATTAACTACCAAAGACCTATTGCCGATTACGGAAGAAGAGAATCCTATTTGGCCCGTGCATCCTATTCTTTCAGAGGTAAATACTTGTTAAATGCTTCATTTAGAAGAGACGGATCTTCCAAATTCCCAGTTCAAAACAGATGGGGAAACTTCCCATCCGTGGGTTTGGGTTGGTTGTTGAGCAAAGAAGACTTCCTAAAAAACAGCAAAACTTTCAGCTACTTAAAAGTGAGAGGAAGCTGGGGTAAAGTTGGTAACGACCGTATCAACCCTTCTGAATTCGTAACTTTATTGAGCTCAGGCTTGAGCGCCGTATTCGGGAACACCGTTTATATGGGCTCTACCATTGCCGAAATCAAAGATCCCAATTTGAAATGGGAAACTACCCAGGAAACCGATTTCGGTGTAGAATACGAAATCCTAAACAGCCATATTCGCGGCGAAATTGACTTTTACAACAAGCTTACAAAAGGCGCATTGTTCAACATTCCTTTGCCTGGCGGCTTGGGCGATAACAACAATTCCATGCTTACCAATGCTGCTGATATTCTAAACCGCGGTTTGGAATTTACCCTGCGTTACAACAAAAACAACAAAGGCAAATTCAACTACAGTGTTGGATTTAACGCAACATTCAACAGAAACCGCGTTTTGGGATTGGGCAACGGTATGCCTACCAATTTCGGCAGCTTGCGCAACGGAGAATTCGCTACCCGCGTAGCTACCAACCAACCCATTGGCTCTTTCTGGGTTTATGAAACCGATGGCGTTTATCAAACACAAGCCGAAGTAGACGCGTCGCCACACTTGGTAGGCGCTCAACCTGGCGACTTGAAATTGAAAGACAACAATAAAGATGGCAAAATCAACGATTTAGACCGCATTTATGCCGGATCTTATCAACCCAAAATGTACATGGGTATTAATGGAAATTTCACCTATGGCAATTGGGATTTGGCTTTAGACATCTTAGGAAACTTTGGCAACAAAGTGTTTAACGGTAAAAAAACGGTTCGTTATGGTGGTAACTATAACATCGAAAAGGCGGTTTATGATGCAAGATGGACAAGCACCAATGCCACTAACGAAGCACCTAGGGCTTTTAACGGCGTTCCAAAACCAAGTGATTACTTTGTAGAAAGTGGTAGTTATGCGCGTTTGAACAACTTTACCTTGGGTTACAAACTCCCAGAAAAATGGGCGAAGAAATCCAAAATCCAAGGTTACCGTTTATACTTCACTGCGCAAAATGCTTTCACTTGGAAGAAATTCTCTGGATTCTCTGCCGAGTTACCAGGTTCACCAACAGAAGCAGGTATTGAATTGGATATCTATCCAACATCTGCTACTTATTTATTGGGTTTAAACATTCAGTTCTAAAGCAGTTACACGTTTAAATTTCAAAATCATGACAAAAATTAATTTCAAAAACAGCTATATCAAAAACGCCAAAATGTATTCGGCCATCGCCCTATCCATTGGCGCATCAACCATCGCTTTCACCGGTTGTTCCAAAACTTTTTTGGAGGAGCCGCCAAGAGCGCAAACCCCAGATGATTATTTCAATAGCAACGCCAACGCAGCTGTGGAATTGGTAAATGCCATTTATTCCAAATTGTACGATTGGCAGCAGCACAGCTTCTCATGGATCGGTATGACATCCATTGCATCCGATGAGGGCGAAAAAGGCAGCGATCCGGGCGATACAGGAACCGATAAAGATCAGATGGAGAAATTGAGCTGGAGTTCTACTTCACTTAGTTTTTCTGAAGTTTGGGAATCAAATTTCGAAGGCATCGCCAGGGCAAATAAAGCCATCGATATTCTTCCTAATTTGAAAATGAACGACGCTTTAAGAACCCGTTTGATGGGCGAAGCGCGATTCTTGAGATCTTATTTCTACTGGAATTTGGTAAGAAGTTTTGGTGGCGTACCATTGATTCCAAAAGTACCAACAACCCAAGAGGAGATCGACGCATTAAACTACCGCGCAACAGCAGGTCAAGTGTATGATTTCATTGAGGCAGACTTGGAATTTGCAGCATCTACCCTTCCTGGCACTTATGGTTTTGACGATCAAGGTAGAGTTACCAGCGGCGCTGCAAAAACTCTGTTGGCGAAAGTAGCTTTATACAGAAAGAATTATACCAAAGCTGAAACTTTGGCCAAGGAAGTAATGGATAGCAAAATCTATAATTTGTATCCTGATTATGCCAAATTATTCAGAGAAGTTGGCGAATTCTGCGAAGAATCAATCTGGGAAGTGAATGCAAAAGGCAGTGCGCCAGCAAAAGGAATCGAAGGCTATTTCGTAGTTCAAGCACCAAGAGGTGTGGGCGGATTAGGCTGGGGTTTCAATGTGCCTACCCAAACATTAATGGACGCTTTTGAGCCGGGCGATGTAAGAAAAGCAGCCACCATTTTCAGTAGAGGCGAAACTTTATGGGATGGTTATGTTTGTAATAATTTAGCACCTAACCCACGTTATAATTACAAGAGCTACGTGTCGAAAACAATGGAAAGCTGGGGCAAAGACGATTGGTTTGCAAACAAGAATTTGCGATTGTTGCGTTATGCAGATGTGTTGTTGATTTATGCTGAAGCAGCCAATGAAAACAATCATACCACTGAAGCGTTAGACGCATTCAACGCAGTGAGAAACAGAGCGAGCTTAGCAGCTTTTTCTTCTACAGACCAAGCCAGCATTAGATCGGCCATTTGGAAAGAGCGCTTTGTGGAATTTGCAATGGAACATGATCGCGTATTTGATTTAAGACGAACCGGTCAGGCTGGAACTGTGATGAGAGCCCATGGTAAAACCTATTTGGATGGTGTGCATGATTTGTATCCAATCCCCCAACGTCAGATAGATTTAAGTGGTGGTAAAATGTCGCAAAACCCTGGATATTAATGAAAATTCATTTGAATATTGTATATTGCACAAGAACTGATTATTAATTACAGAATAAACATTCAACAACTTTAAAAAAACCTATTGAAAACCAATATGAAAAAAATCAAATTATTACCGATGGCAGTATTGATGACCGGTATTGCCTTCACAATGTTCGCTTCTTCTTGCGGCGATGACAACACAGATGAGAACATCAACAACGGTGGCTATGCTACTTCAGACGAAGTTGCTGCTTCTAACTTGGTTGCTAAGTTCTCTTTTGAAAACGACGTAACAGACGCTAAAGGTAACATCCAAGGTGGTTCTGCTAACGGTACTAGCTTTGTTGCTGGTGCTAAAGGCCAAGCTTTATTGGGTGCTTCTTCTGGTTATGTATTGTATGACAACGTAGGATCTGCAATCACTGGTTTGCAATCTGTTACTATTTCTACTTGGGTTAAGACTGCAAACCACACTGATGGTGCTGAGTCTTGGTTCCAATTGTTGAACGATTCTAACTGGATCGGTAACTTGTTCATCTTGCAAGAGTCTGGTAAAACTGGTAACGATTCAGTTCGTTTGAAGTTCACTGTAAACAACTGGAATGCTCCAGCTTGGAAAGAGCAGTGGATCGACCTTGGAGGCGATGCTAACAGAATGGTTATTGGTAACGATGCTTGGCACCACGTAGTTTGCTCTTATGATGCTGCTACTTCTAAGGCTGCTATGTATGTAGACGGTGTTAAAATGAACTTGCCTGCAAGTTTAACTGACCGTTATGGTGATGACCCAACTAAAGGTGGTGCTCCATTGGGTGCTTTGGCCTTCAAAAACGCTACCAAATTCGTTTTCGGTTGCTACAAGCAGAGCTTACCAGGTTCTACTCCTGATGCATGGATGAAGAACTACGATGGTGGTTTAGACGAATTCCGTATGTATAACAAAGCTTTGGCTGACGCTGACGTTAAAGCATTGTACGACTTAGAAAAAGCTGGTAAATAATTTATCGTTTTTGTTTCTAATCTCAATAAGGGGCCATTCATTTGAGTGGCCCCTTAGTTTGAGTAACCAACCCATTGAAATTTTACATCTCTTAATTTCAATCCTTCAACGAATCTCTTCCTAAATCTCACAATTTTTCGCTATATTATTATATTATTCGCATGTTAAACAAGGGCCTTTTTTACTGGATTTCACAGCACCTACCTGCTACTTTTTCTAAAACGCTAAAGCGAATGGGCTTAGGGCTAGGAATGTTAATTGTTTTGCTTCCTTTAGGATCTTGTAAAGACAAAGAGCCTCAGCCCGCAGCGCCAAATCCCATTTCATTTTTCCGATTTACGGTAAATCAAAAATCAGGTTACGATAGAATGCCTGGCGTTCCGGTAACCAGTGATTTTACTCTTTATTACACCAACAGTTTAGATACTGCATCTGCAAAAGAATCGATCCAAATCAAAGATAGAGGATACGATCCCATTGCCATTAAATTTGAATTTTTACAGGGCGATAGTGCTGTTAAGCTTATCCCTGTTGCGCCATTGAAATACATGAATGGCTATACCATCACCCAATTGGCTACATTAAAAGCCAAATCGGGTGCTCAATTGGGAAAATACACATCTCGATTGAT
>JAGKXC010000228.1 GCA_021151535.1 Sphingobacteriia bacterium
ATGATACTTGGGTAATACCTGGGAAAGTATGTCGCCGCCGACTTTATTAAGACAATTTAACCCCGCTCCCAGCGGGGTTTTTTGTTTTTATACGATATTCGTATCCATGAACCTGCCAAACAATAAACCCGTAGAATTTCGCTCCGATACCTTCACACTGCCTACTCAGGCCATGAAAGAAGTTATGCTCTCAGCACCCCTCGGTGATGATGTTTTTGGTGAAGATCCCTCCATCAATCAACTACAAAATTTTGCCGCCAATTACTTCGGCATGGAAGCAGCACTTTTTGCTCCCAGTGGTACAATGACAAATCAAATTGCCATCAACGTGCATACCCAACCAGGTGATGAAGTGATTTGTGATGAAGGTTCTCACGTCTACTATTACGAGGGTGGGGGAATATCCAAGAATTCAGGCGCTCAAGTTCGTTTGATACATGGTGATAGAGGTAGAATTACAGCAAATCAAATCGCTGAATTAATTAACCCAGATGATGTTCACCGCGCTAGAACCTCCTTGGTGAGTTTAGAGAATACCTGTAACCGTGGTGGTGGAGCTTGTTACAATTTAAATGATATTACAGCTATTGCAAAACTTTGCAAAGATCAGGGGCTAAAATTGCATTTGGATGGCGCCCGTTTGATGAATGCCATCGTTGCAGGTAACCAAGATCCCAAATGGTATGGTGAGCATTTTGATTCTATTTCTGTTTGTTTATCTAAAGGTTTGGGTGCTCCAGTGGGTAGTTTGTTGTTGGGTTCTCATTCCTTTATCAAAGAAGCCAAGCGCGTTCGAAAAGTGATGGGTGGTGGAATGCGTCAGGCAGGCATGCTCGCAGCTGCTGGTTTATATGCTTTACAGCATCAGGTAGGGCGATTAACCTTAGACCATGATCACGCCAAGCAACTAGAGAATGTATTGAAGCAAATGCCTTGGGTTAATAACGTTTTACCCGTAGAAACTAACATCGTTATATTGAACTTAGCAGATTCAATTTCCGCACATGATATTGTTGCCAAATTGGCTGCTAAACATATCAAAATTTCCGCATTGTCAAACAAGCAAATCCGTTTGGTTACCCACTTGGATATTTCATCTTCCGAGATTGATTATACTTGTGATGTTTTGAGGTCATTGTAATTTTTAATTTAATCTATAGTGATATATCACTAT
>JAGKXC010000093.1 GCA_021151535.1 Sphingobacteriia bacterium
GGGTTTTAATTTTTTGTAAAAGTTAAAAAAAGGTTAATTTAACTTAAATTAATCTTAACATTAAGATAATGAAGTCTGTGGAACTTCGCAGTATGAATTCGAATCGTTTTCAGATTTCAACAAGAATTGCCATCGTTTTTTCGATTTTTTCAGGTTTTACCACTGTCTCTGCACAAACTCCGGTTGTAAAAGGGAGTTCAATCACTAAACCTGCCGCAGATGCCGCAAAGGGTGTGATTTCTGGTAAAGTATTGAACGAAAATGGCGCTGGTATTTTAGATGCTAAAGTGTATGTGAATGGAGAGGCAGAAGCTATCGCCACTACGGATGTTGAAGGCGTTTTTGTTGCAACGGTGAAAGTAGGACAGGTGAATTTGTTGATTGAATTAGAAGGTTATGTAAGCAAGGAAGATAGCATTAGTGTAAGTGAGGGTGTAACTGCCTATTACAGTTGTGTTTTGAATAAAATTGAGCGCGGCGGCGCGGTTGATATTAAAGTAAAGAAGGCAGGTAAGCCCAATACTGCTGTAGGTGCCATTCAAACCAAGATGCTTTCATTGCAGATGGTAGAAGCTATTAGCGCCGAGGATATGGGTAAAACTACCATTCGTACAACCTCGGATGCGCTAAAGCGTATACCTGGTGCTACCATCTCTGAAGGTAAATTTGCCAATGTTAGGGGTATGTTTGACCGTTACAATGCGGGATATTTGAACGGTGCGCCGTTGCCTAGTACTGAGAGTGATAGAAAAGCATTTTCATTTGATGTAATTCCTGCGGGATTGTTGGATGGAATTGTGGTTGTCAAGAGCGCAACACCTGATTTGGTGGGTGATTTTGGCGGTGGTGTAATTAAAATTAACACCAAGAGTATTCCTGAGAAATTCTCACAAAGTGTTTCTTTTGGTTTTCAATATAACACCATTACAACAGGTAAATCTTTGCGCGCGTTTGCTATGGATCCTGTTAATTATATGGGAGTTATGGGTAAATCGCAGCAGATTCCCACTTTGGATGCAGCGATGAAAACCGATTATGTGAATCCTGAGTTTAACGTGGAGCAAACCAAGAAATTTGATAACAATTGGAATATTGGTTCTTATACAGCGCCTGTATCGCCAAGATTCAGTTATACCATTGGTAAGCCGTTCAAAATTAAGAAAATGGATGCGGGTATGATGTTGAGTTATAATTATTCTATGACGCAGCGTTTTACCAACGGATTGGTTCAAAATATGGATTATGGCGATAATCACTTGGTGAAGAAGTTCAATGATAGTTCGGTGATTACCAATGTTCAAAATGGTGGAGTTGCTAACTTTTCATTGAAGATTAACAAGCGTAATCGTTTGGATTTCAAAAATTTGTACAGTTTAACCTATGATGCATCGTCAACTGTTCGTGCTGGATTGGTGGATGCAGAAAACCAAAACTTCGGTGAAGGCTTTTCAAATATGGTGAATTTGAATCGATTGATTAGTTCTCAGTTGAATGGTATTCACGCTATAGGTAAAGAAGGTTCTTTGAATTGGTTGGTGAATTTGGGTGCTACCAAAAGACAGATTCCAGATTTCCGTATCGCCCAATATTCTATTCCTGAAAATGATAGAACGGCGAGAAACTTGATTTATAACCAGTTTTTCTATGCTGGTAGTGGAAGATTCTTCTCTACTTTATATGAAAATACGGTGAGTGCTTCTGTAGATTATTCCAAGAATGTGAAGATTTGTAAAATAGAGAACATGTTCAAAACGGGGTTCTTTAGCCAATATAGAACGCGTTCTTTTGATAGCCGTCAGTTTGCTTATGGACCGTTATCAATCTCTGGTAAATTCTCTCAGGAAATGCCAGATAAGGATTTGGGCGTTGATGGCATTGGTACTTCAGGGACTTATTTGATTGAGAAGACAAGGAACGACAAAGACGATTATACTGCATTTAGCAATAACAATGCGGTTTATGCGATGATGGAAACTCGTATTCCGATGTTTAAAGCGGCAGGTAAAGTATATGATTTGAAATTGATTTATGGTGCGCGTTTGGAGATGTTTAAGCAGCAGTTGAAGAATCGTTATTTGACGCAGATTGGCAAGTTGATGGCTGATCCAGCTTCCACTTCTGATTTGTTGCCATCATTGAATGTGATTTTACCATTGACAACCAAATCGAATTTTAGAGCGGCGTATTATAAGACATTGAATCGCCCTGAATTGAGAGAATTGGCGCCGTTTTCGTTTTATAACTTCAATATCAACTCAGAAGTTTTGGGTTACACTGATTTGAAAAGAGCGATTATTGATAACGTTGACATCCGTTGGGAGCGTTACAGCAACAAGCAGGATATGATTTCATTGGGTGCATTTTACAAGCGCATTTTGAATCCCATTGAGTTTCGTTTAGAGACCTCACAAGCTTTGATTCGTACATTTACGTATCAAAACGAGCAGGTTGCAACCAACTATGGTTTGGAATTGGAGTTGCGTAAGAATTTGGGTAGCTTTATTCAATATTTGGGTTGGAGCTGGTTAAAGAACTTTACCTTCTATGCCAACGGTGCATTGATTCGCAGTGAAGTGGAATTTGGCGATGGTTACAAGCGTACCTTACAAGGTCAGAGTCCGTTTGTGGTCAATGCTTCTTTGTTCTATGAAAACAAGAGTGGTTTGCAGGTGAATGCAAGTTTCAATAAGATTGGACCACGTATCGCGTACATTGGTGTTCCGATGAATGTTCAGCCATTTGGTGCAAACATTTATGAATTTGGTAGAAGTATTTTGGATTTGCAGATTTCTAAGAATATCACCAAAACGTCGGTTTTGAAGGTAACATTTGGCGATTTGTTGGCACAGCAAACGGTATTTTATCAGGATTTGGATTACAATCCAAAGCATCCTGCCGTAAGAGGAAATGGAAAATTTGATAATAAACCGTATGATGATGCAACGAAAACGGGAGATAATACTTTATTTAGTTATACCAATGGTAGAACGGTAACATTCTCGTATATCATTAATTTCTAATAGAAACTCCGGTGCCAGTGATGTGGTACTAAGTTTAAAGTATAGGTTATAAGTATAGGTAAAGGGCTCCCGGTTGGGAGCTCTTTTATGAAATAATTTAATTCATTAAGAAATTGTTATTAAAAAAAACAATAATTAAAATTCTGTTAATGCAAAAGTAAAATACACGTGACAATTGAGTAAGAATATTGTATCATTAAATTTTTGATATGAAAAAGTTATTCCTAGCTATGTCTTTGTTTGCGGTAGTTGCTGCAAAGGCGCAATTTATTGAGATGGTTGATTATGTGGGTGCTTTGTCAAGCGATGCGTCTAAAGATTGGACCAAAGGTTGGACAGAGTGGGATCCAAAATCAAAGTCTTATGCGGATGCAACCGATTTAACAACTTTGAATGATGTGTCTGGTAAAAAAGAAATTACAGGAACAGTTACTTTGGATGCTAGCAAAGTATATTTTTTAACATCTGTTGTACAGATCAAAGATGGTGGTAAGTTGATTATCCCAGCGGGTACAGTAATTAGAGGTTTGGCAGATTTGAATGCTACGCCAAAATTATATGCTTCTATCGTAGTTGAAAGAGGCGGTAAATTGGAAGTAAATGGTACTTCTAATAATCCTGTGGTATTTACTTCAGCAAAAGCGGCTGGTTCAAGAGATCGCGGTGACTGGGGAGGTTTGATTGTTTGTGGTAAGGCGATTAATAACCAGGGAGCTGATATTCAAGTAGAAGGTTTTAACAACATTTCTTTTGATGCTACCATGGCTAAATTTGGTGGTGTTGACGATGCTGATAACAGCGGTATTTTCAATTATCTAAGAATTGAATTTGGTGGTTTGGCTTTTGAACCAAACAAAGAAATCAATGGTTTAACTATGGCTTCAGTTGGAAATGGAACCAGCATTGATGGTGTTCAAGTTTCATACAGCGGCGATGATTCTTATGAGTGGTTTGGTGGTGCAGTAAATTGCAAACACTTGATTGCTTACAAAGGAACTGATGATGATTTTGATACAGATTTCGGTTACCGTGGTGCAGTTCAATTTGGTATCGCCCAAAAAGATACCAGCTATTTCGATATGAGTTGGAATGCTGCTTCTGGTGCTTCTACCTCAGAGACTTTTGAAAGTGATAACGATGCGGGTGGATCTGGTAAATTGCCATTAACTGCTGCTGTTTTTTGTAATATCACCGGTGTAGGTCCAGTTCCATTGGGTGGAAATTGGGTAGATATGAGTTCAACAGTAAAGGGTGCTTTTAGAAGAGGTGCTAGAATTCGTAGAAATTCACGTTTGAGCGTAATTAACTCTGTGTTAATTGGTTATAGAAACTTTGTAATGTTTGATGGCGATAGTGTGTTGACAGCTTCTGGTGTAAAGCCAAGTGGTTTAGTTAGCGATGCAGGTAACTTGATTCGCAATAATTTCATCGCCAATACTGCCAATGCAGCTGCTGCGGGTGCAACCAATACAGGTTTGGCTGAGGTTGATTCTAAGAATACACCTGCTGGTTTAGATGCTTGGTTGAAAGATGCTAAGAATGCTAATAAAATTGATGCTGTTGCTTATGCTTCTGGAACCATATTGGTAGATCCTAAGAATGCTACCGCTCCTGATTTTAGACCTGTATCTGCTTCTGGAATTGAAGGAATGCAAGACTATTCATTTGCAGTATTGAATAAGTATGGTGTTTATAATGGCGTTCAATCATTGGGTGCGTTGAAAGTAACCAATGCTTACCCAGTTCCTGCTACATCTGAAGTAAATGTAGAAGTGTATGCTTTGAATTCAATGGATGTAAAAGTATCGGTTGTAAATGTAATGGGTCAGGTTGTTAAAACAATTGGAACTCAAAACTTGATTCAAGGTGGTAACTTAATCACTGCGCCAGTAGCTGAGTTGCAAAATGGCATGTATTTCTTGCAAGTTTCAAGTACCAACGCTGCTGCAACTTACAGATTTGTAGTAAATAAGTAAACTTCTAGTATAATGTTTTTGAAGCCACCCCGCGAGGGGTGGTTTTTTTTATGCAATAAAAAAGCTGCTTCTTTTGGAAGCAGCCTTCAAAAATGGTATTGTTAATTGAATGATTAGCTTAATCCAAAAATCACATCGCCTTGGATATCCATGCCCATCGCTGCTGGCTCTTTTGGTAAACCTGGCATACGCATAATCTCTCCAGAAACGGCTACCACAAAACCAGCTCCGGCTTGTGGAATAAGCTGACGGATGGTGATTGTATGACCTGAAGCGCTTCCAGTTTTCTTGGCATCGTCTGTAAAGCTGAATTGTGTTTTAGCAATACAAACAGGCCATTTGTCGGCGCCTAATTTCTCTAATTCTTTCAAATCTTTTTTGGCTTTATCGCTCAAAACTACACCGCTACCACCGTAAACTTTGGTTACGATTTTGGTTAGCTTTTCAGTGATAGAATCTTCAAGGTTATAAGTGTGTTCGATTGCCTTAGAAGGGGCATTTTCGATTACTTCAACTACTTTTCTGGCTAAATCTGCCGCACCTTCGCCACCTTTTGCAAAGCCTAAGTTTTCAGCATAATGCGCACCATTTGCAGAACACCAATTGCGGATCATTTCTAACTCATCTTCTTGGTCGAAGTGGAAGCGATTTAACGCAACTACAACTGTTTGGCCGAATTGCTGCAAATTTTTCAAGTGGCGATCCAAGTTTTCCATACCTTTTTTCAAGGCATCCATATTGGGGAGCTTGATTTCCTTTTCTGGACAATCGCCATGAAGTTTTAAACTCTGTGTTGTGGTAACCAAAACGGTTGCACTCGGTTTGATTCCTGCCGCTCTACATTTGATGTTAAGGAATTTCTCAGCGCCCAAATCAGAGCCAAATCCAGCTTCAGTGATGGCGTATTCGGCATGTTGCATTGCGCCCCAAGTTGCCATAATGCTGTTACATCCGTGAGCGATGTTAGCGAAAGGACCACCGTGAACGAAAGCTGCATCACCCTCTAACGTTTGAACCAAGTTGGGTTTGATAGCATCTTTCAATAAAATTAAGATTGCACCTGTTGCGCCAAGGTCTTTCATGGTGAAGGCATTTCCTTCGTAGGTATAGCCCAAAAGGATGCTGTTGATGCGGTTTCTTAGGTCTTCTAAAGAGGTAGAAAGACAAAGGATTGCCATGATTTCTGATGCTGGAGTGATATCGAAACCGGTTTCTGCAGGTATGCCGTTTGCAGATCCACCCATTCCGGAATTGATCATTCTTAATGAGCGATCATTAACGTCTAAAACGCGGCGCCAAAGAATTTTCTTTAGCGATTTTGGCGTTCCTTGGTTATTGTATTGGTAGTTGTCTAACAGTGCTGCAATGGTGTTGTTGGCAGAAGTAATGGCGTGGAAATCGCCAGTGAAGTGAAGATTTATATCTTCCATGGGAAGTACTTGTGAGTATCCGCCACCTGCTGCTCCGCCTTTCATGCCGAAACATGGGCCCAATGAAGGCTCTCTCAATGCTACAACTGCATGCTTGCCGATAAAGTTTAACCCTTGCGCCAAAGCTACAGATGTGGTGGTTTTTCCGCTACCGCTTTTGTTTGGGGTAGTGGCTGTTACCAAAATCAATTTGCTGTTGCTGATTTTTTGCTGATCAGGCGTATAAGTGATTTTGGCTTTGTATTTACCGTATTGTTCTAATTGGTCATCGCTAACGTTCAATTTTTTAGCAATTTCTTCAATTCTTTTCAACTGTGCCTGTTGGGCGATTTCGATATCTGTAAGCATGTTAAAATTATTTGTATTTTGGGGTGATATGGTGGTAAATATAGGTAGTTTTTATGTGTTTATTTCATATAGCAATCGGCCTGACCATAATTTTGAACAATGGCGGCGGCAGATTGTTCGGCTTGCAAGAATTCAGCATTGGTTGCAGCTCCAGCCAAGATAATCATTCCTTTTTTGATGGGTTCTCCGTATTGTTTTGCCAAGCGCGTAGCCGCTGCCAAACTTTTCCATGGGTTATTCATGATGTCGTTTGAAGATCCAGCTGCGATGATTTGGTTGTTGATTTTTAACTCCATGTTTAAGTTGTTTAAGTTTGGGGTTACAGGCATCCAATCTCCTAAAACATAACCTGCAGATGAGCAGTTATCGGCAATTACGTCTTCCAAAGAAAACTTGAAGTTTTGGTATCTTGAATCGATTAATTCTATGGCGCAA
>JAGKXC010000229.1 GCA_021151535.1 Sphingobacteriia bacterium
TAGTGGTTGGGTGCAAGCCGCCCATGTTCTTATCCCCATGGATGAGAGTCAAAAGAACCATTTAAAAGCTTATGGCATTGCCTTTTGGTTGCTTCAAAACCAAAAAGCAGAAGTAGAATGGTTATTAAATTACCAAGGCGGTAGTTTTATGAGCCAAGCCACTGATGCTTTAGAAAAAGAATGCAAAGTGCGCGGTGTGAGTTACCAAATCATCACAGAATCTCAATCCCAGCAAATTCTAACCGAAATTTCAGATCCAGCAGTAAACATGAATCATGTTAAACTGCTCAACGCACCCAAAATCGCCGTTTATTCACCCAAAACCAAACAACCTTGGGATGATGCCGTAACCATGGTTCTCACTTACGCGGAAATTCCTTATACCGTAATTTTTGACGATGAAGTGTTATTCGGCAAGTTGGTGGAATTCGATTGGCTGCACTTACACCACGAAGATTTCACCGGTCAGTTTGGCAAATTTTGGTCGTCATACGCCTCCGCACCCTGGTACCAAGCCGAAGTAGCCGAAGGAGAAGCCACAGCTAAAAAGCATGGTTACCAAAATGTTAGAGAATTAAAACGCGGTGTTGCTATGAAAATTCGGGATTTTATGTTGGGTGGTGGATTTTTATTTGCCATGTGCAGTGCCACAGATTCTTATGATATCGCCCTAGCGGCAGCCCAAACGGATATTTGTGAACCCATGTTCGACGGCACTCCGGCGGATCCGCAAGCACAGGAAAAACTAGATTTTGACCAATGTTTGGCGTTCAAAAACTTCACATTGGAAACTGATCCATATGTGTATGAATTCAGTAACATTGATATCAATCCCGATCCAAGAGTGCGCGGAATCACAGAAAAAGAAGACCTATTTACATTGTTCGATTACTCGGCAAAATGGGATTTAATACCCAGTATCCTCTGCCAAAATCACACAAGAACCATCAAAAGCTTTATGGGCCAAACTACAGCATTCAGAAGTTCGCTGGTTAAAAGTGATGTGTTGGTAATGGGCGAAAATGCCCTGCTCGGCGAAGCAAAATACATTCATGGTGAACTAGGTAAAGGCACTTTTACCTTTTTTGGAGGCCACGATCCCGAAGATTATCAGCACCATGTGGGCGAACCTCCCACAGATTTAAATCTGCATCCCAATAGTCCA
>JAGKXC010000230.1 GCA_021151535.1 Sphingobacteriia bacterium
TCTCTTGATTTACTTGATGAAAAGGATTTTAAATGACTATGAAATACAGCGACATTACTCAAAAAATAATTGGGGCATCAATGGAAGTCCACAAAATATTAGGAAATGGCTTTCAAGAAGTAATCTATCAGAGGGCATTAGAAATTGAAATGACCAATATGGGCTTATCATTTCAAAGAGAATATGAGATGGATATTTACTATAAAGAAAGTAGAATAGGTGGCAGACGAGTAGATTTCTTTGTTGAAGATTGCATAATGGTGGAGCTAAAAGCCTTAATCAATTTAGAGGATGTGCATTTGGCTCAAGCAATGAATTACCTGGAAGCTTATAATGTAGAGATTGGCTTATTAATAAACTTTGGAGCAAAAAGCTTGCAATTTAAAAGAGTTCATAACAACTCATTAAAAGATCAAGGCAATCAAGAAAATCCCAAAAATCAAGGTTCAGACAGATGAGGGTAATATCAGAAGACCATATCGAGCAGGTTGTAATACAGGAGTTCATCGAGTTGGGCTGTATTAGCCACTACTTAATCTGACAGTTGTGGCTTAACTTACAGTTTGCTGTGTGAAAAGAAAAACAGGTTCAATTCTTTTTTCCCAAGCTAACTTACGAGCCAAGTATCCAAATCTTTTTGTAATTCCTCTAAGGTGTTGTAGAGTTTTTTTCGGAATGCTACGGCATAGAATTCGTCCTGAATCGTCTTGTGGAATCGCTCACAGATACCGTTCTGCTGTGGTGACTTTACCTTTGTTTTCGTATGATTAATATCTTCTAAAGAAAGATATAGCTCATATTCGTGATGTTCAATTTTACCACAATATTCTGTACCCCTGTCAGTAAGAATCCTCAAAAGTGGAACCGAATGGGTATCAAAAAAGGGTAACACTCTATCGTTTAATAGGTCTGCTGCCACAAGAGCCGTCTTACTCTGATACACTTTTGCAAAGGCTACTTTGGAGTAGGTATCTACGAAAGTCTGCTGATAAATACGGCCTACTCCTTTGATAGTCCCTACAAAATAAGTGTCTTGTGAGCCCAAATAGCCAGGAAATTCGGTTTCTATCTCGCCCATAGCCTGTTTTTCTTCCTTGGCTTTCTCCATTGCTTTCAACTGTGATTCAGTCAAAATTAGTCCATCTTGAGCTACTTTTGCCTCCAACGCTTTGAGCCGTTTAGAAAAAGTTTCTAAATCGTGTCGCAACCACACTGAACGCACTCCGCCAGGTGAAATAAAAAGCCCTTTTTTGCGTAACTCATTGCTGACTCGCAATTGCCCGTATGCGGGTTGTTCAACGGCAAAGTCTACGACAGCCTGCTCTATTTCAGTAGCTACTCGATTCTTCTCTATGGGTTTACGGCGGCTAATTTCTTGTAAAGCAGCTTCACCTCCTGTTTCATAAAGCTCTTTGAAACGATAATATGTATCACGGCTATAGCCCAGCACTTTACACGCTTGTGAGACGTTACCCAGTGTTTTAGCAAGGTTTAAAATCCCCACTTTGTTCTTGATTACTTTCTCTTGAGTTGTCATTTCTTTAATCTGTTTAATCGTTACAAATTTAATCGATTTGTCAGATTAAGTCTTGACTATTACA
>JAGKXC010000094.1 GCA_021151535.1 Sphingobacteriia bacterium
ACATCGCCAGCGCGCTCAATTGCATCTGCAATTCCATCATTATCACTGTCTTTATCAACAAAGTTTGGCATTCCATCACCATCGAAATCTAATTTTCCTTCAGTAGCATCTGGCAATCCATCGTTATCACTATCAGAATCTAAATAATCTGGGATATTATCTCCGTCAAAATCACCACAAATTAATGCCCCTTTGTTAAGATCAGATTTTGACTCAGTAGATCCATTATTTCCTAAAGTTTTATCATTACTTGCAGTATTGCCAGAAGTTGTATTACTATTAGAAGTCTCACTTTGATTGTTGTTACTTCCATTATTGGATGCATTATTCTTTGCATCAGTTCCACTTGATTCAGTTGAAGTACTGGTATTTTCACTGGCGATAATTTCCGGAGCACTGCCATCACATGGAACCATTTTACGAATGATAAACTCTGTTCTTCTATTTGCTTCATGTTGTAAATCAGTGCATGGAACACCATCCTTACACTTATTAAACAATTTGGTTTCACCGTACCCTTTATAACTAATTCTATTGGTTGGCACACCCCTTTTAACAACGTAATCATATGCAGCTTTCGCTCTGCTTTCAGACAATTTCAAATTAAATGCTGCGTCAGCCCTTGAATCTGTATGTGAACCTAATTCCACATTGATTCCGGGGTTATCTTGAAGTATTACTACTAATTTATCTAATTCAAATTTGCTTTCAGTTGTAATTGTAAACTGACCTTTTTGATAAAAAATCGGTTTGATATCAAACAATTTGCCCAACTCATCGCCAACTCTAAAAGGTGCGGCTAATAGAACAAAACTTGTATCCTTGGTGATTTCTGTTGGAACAATTTCTTTTTGAATTACATATCTATAACCACATGGGTGCGCTGATAATTGTATATCCTGATGATTAGAATCTGAAGTTGGAATATATTCAAACTTAGCTTTACCCTCAGCGTCAGTTTTTAATTTTATTGCCAATTCTGGGTCATTAATATTATCAAAAGCAACTTCTGTATTGGTAATGGGTTTACCAGTAACTGCATCCTTAACAATAGCAACAATATAAGGAGCATCATTTCCGAATGCTTTTTCTAATTCCGGAGACCATCTAAAGAAATAGTTGTTGTCATCTGTTCCATCAGATTCTCTGTTGGACGTTAATGTACCCCATCTATCTCTATCATGAATTTGGGCTGCAAAATCATCAAATCTACTATTTACAGGCTTACCTAAATTTACACATCCAACAGAACTATCATATAAGAAAATATCTAAGCCACCAAATCCAAAGTGACCCTCACTCGAGAAATATAATACACCTGAATCGCTATAAGATGGGAAATTATCCCGCAACATAGTATTAATTTCAGAACCCATATTTGACATTTCGCCTAATTGAAGTCCATTTTCATTTTCAGAAAAAATTGGCGCTTCCCATAAATCTGATTTTCCAAATCCTGATGGATTATCAGAAACAAAAATTATCTTCTTTCTATCTGGAGAGATGATAAAATTGGAAACAGAATATTCGGGATTATTAAATTTAAATTCGATTTCTTTCCATTCTTTGGTAATTGGATTTTGACGAACAGCAAGAACTTTTAAAACTCTCTCTCTCTTAGAATTCAATTTCTCTGAATTTCGTGTAATATAAATCCAACCGGTATTGATATCGTAATAACTTACATATTGGTGAAGTTTCTTTTTATTATTCGTTAAAGAAACTGGATTTAAATAAGTACTATCTGCATATTTGGCTTTAAAAATTGCATAGTATGGTTTATGATTCCAAGCTGATAGGGAAAGTTGCAATCCTTTCTGATATTGTTTAGAGAAATAAACATTTCCTTTCTTATCTGGAACTAATGCAAATTCACTTCCTTTAGACTCAGAAGGAAACTTTTTCATTACATAGAATGAATCAAAATCGTTTTCCGACCAATATTCTGCATCTGAGCCAAGTGCATCAGCCAATTCTTGATTTAATTCAGGAAAGATTGGTTTTGATGCATACGCAGTAGACTTTAGCATCAACATCAAACTATCTGACAACGTGTATTTACCTAATTTTCTAGCAGATAATGAAAAATACAATCTGTCTAGATCGTCAACTTGATTAGCATAATTTGAGAATAATATACCATAAGAAGCAAAAGCTTTATCGATCATTTCAGACTGACAGTATGCAAAGGCGAGAGCCCTTTGATTATTGTAGTCTTTTTTAACAGATGTTGTTTGGTTATTATTTAATAGGATAATTTTAGGATAATTGCTATTATAAACAGCCTTAACCAACGATTTCTGGGCCGTCAAATCAATTGACAATTGAACCAAAACGGTTAATATGGCTATTTTAAAAATTTGTTTACTTTTCATTTTTAAGATCATTAATCTATTAAAAAAATTTAGAAATACCTAGGAACACGAATCTTACTATTTTCCACATATGGTATCATAAATTGAAGTCCAATTTCATGTGAACTTCTAATATACGAACCTAAAACTCCAAATGCATAATCATATGAATAGCACAAATTAAAATTATCATTCAGCTTTACGTTTGCCATGATACCAGTTGTTTGAGCGGTTCTAATAAAAGCCCCAATACTAAACATATCTTTATACATCGCATGTACGTTGATATCTGCTAATACAGGTGCACCATTTGTGAATTTAACTTGTGTAGTTGCTTTCAATTTGGTTGTTTCAGATAAATCAAAAACATAACCACCTGATAAATAATAATGCAACTGAGAAGCATATTCCACATTGTAATTATTTCTCACATCGGGATTAATAAAAACCATTCTTGGTGCACTTACTCCAACAAAGAATTTATCTGAATATAAGTAAGTGCCAAACCCTGTCATTGGACTGGTAATACTGTAATCATTATTTGTGTAAGCCACATCACCAGGAGTAGATACCTGAATTTTAGACAACTCGGCTTTGAAATTATAAGCTCCTACTTTTAGTCCAACTGCCAATCTTAAATTCTTCCCAATCTGTTTATTATACGCTATGTTAGCTGCTACTTGAGTTTCACTAAATGGGCTAGCGGAAACAAATTTTCCAATTTTGCCAGTTGAAACATTTAAGCCTACAGCAAAATCGTTAATTAATGGCGCATGAACGCTCAAATTTTGGTAACGGGGAGCACCTGGAAGTTGTGTCCATTGTGTTCTAGAAAGTGCATTTGCCACTAAGGTTCTCTTTGATCCAGCATAAGCAGGATTTAAAGCCAAAGAGTTCATATCATAGTGCGTATACATTTGCTCTTGCTGCGCATAAATTGATGCGGATGTAAAAGCAAGCAGTGCAAACAATATTCTTTTCATTTTATTGATTTTTAAAATAATTAAGGTTTGATATAGATATTACCGGTTACGTTTGGAAGGTTAAATTTATTAGGTTTAAATACGAAATAATAAATGCCTTCTGGTACAGTGCCGGTTCCAAATTTTAACCCTCTACCAGAGTAGGTTCCATCCCATTTGTTATTATAACCTTTGTTTGAATCATAAATCATTTGACCATATTGGTTAAAAACTATGAACTCTGATTCTGCATATACTTTCAATCCTTTGATTATAAAATAATCATTCGTTCCATCACCATTTGGAGAAAAACCTTCAGGAATTATATACTGTGCATCAATAAAATCTGGCTTACCATTGCTATCTGCATCAATAGTTCCTTCATCAGAATCTAATAATTCATCGTCATCAGAATCTAAATCTAACCAGTTACCAATACCATCACCGTCATAATCATTATCGGTTTCGATTTGGTCAAAAATACCATCACCATCGGAATCCAAATCAAGCCAATTACCAGTACCATCACTGTCAGAATCTGTAGTACCTTCTATTTTATCAGAAATACCATCACCATCGGAATCGGTATCTAACCAGTTACCTGTACCATCGGAATCTGCATCGGCAGTACCTTCTGTTTTATCAGAAATTCCATCGCCATCTGAATCCAAATCTAACCAGTTGCCTGTGCCATCGGAATCTGCATCGGCAGTACCTTCTGTTTTATCAGAAATTCCATCGCCATCTGAATCCAAATCTAAATAGTTTGGCTTACCATCGGAATCTGCATCGGCTACACCTTCAGTTTTATCAGAAATTCCATCATTATCGGAATCAGTATCCAACCAGTTTCCTGTTCCATCAGCATCTGTATCTGTTGTACCCTCAATTTGATCAGAAATACCATCTCCGTCTGAATCTAAATCAAGATAATTTGGAATACCATCGGAATCCGCATCTGCGGTGCCTTCTATTTGGTCAGAAATACCATCGCCATCGGAATCCAGATCTAAGTAATTCGGGGTAGAATCAGAGTCGGTATCGGTTGTACCTTCAATTAAATCTGAGATACCATCACCATCAGAATCAGAATCTAACCAGTTACCAACGCCATCGGAATCGGTATCGGTTGTACCTTCTGTTTGGTCAGAAATACCATCGCCATCTGAATCCAAATCTATATAGTTTGGTTTACCATCGGAATCGGTATCGGTTGTACCTTCTGTTTGATCAGAAATACCATCGCCATCTGAATCCAAATCTAACCAGTTGCCTGTGCCATCGGAATCTGCATCAGCTGTACCTTCTGTTTGATCGGAAATGGTATCGCCGTCTGAGTCTAAATCCAACCAATTACCATTACCATCACTATCTACATCGGCAGTACCTTCTGTTTGGTCGGAAATGGTATCACCATCTGAATCTAAATCTAAGTAGTTTGGAATACCATCACCATCAAAATCGGTAGCACCTTCTAATTTATCAGAAATACCATCGTTATCAGAATCGGTATCAACATAATCTGCTTTGCCGTCTTTATCAGAGTCTACAGTACCTTCTATTTTATCTGGAATACCATCACCATCTGAATCAGTATCTCTAAAGTCTTCTAAACCATCACCGTCGGTATCTTTAACATCTTCGGTTTGATCTGAAATACCGTCATCATCTGAATCAGTATCTTGGAAGTCAGGCGTACCATCACCATCAGTATCTAAAGGAATAACACTTGTTCCAGTAACATCTTGTTTTTCATAGCTATCCTGAATTCCATCATTATCCGAATCTAGATCACGGAAATCCAACTTTCCATCAGAGTCAGTATCAACATCGGTTTCAATTTCATCTTTGATACCGTCATTGTCTGAATCCAAATCGCGCCAATCGCCTGTATTGTCGCTATCTGTATCAATGTCAGTTTCGATTTTATCAAGGATTTTATCATTATCTGAATCGAGATCTAAGAAATCTGCTTCGCCATCAGAATCTGTATCAACATCGGTTTCAATTTTGTCTTTGATTCCATCATTGTCTGAGTCTAAATCACGCCAGTTACCTGTGCCATCGGAATCAAAATCAGCGGAAGTTTCGATATTATCTAAGATACCGTCATTATCAGTATCAAGATCACGCCAATCGCAGGTTTTATCGCCATCAGTATCTACAGGATTTGTGGTTAAACCTTTTTCATCTTTATCTAAGATTCCATCGCCATCTGCATCAGTGTCTTTATAATCGGTACTGCCATCACCGTCTGTATCAATGTAATTGTATAATGCATCCGCAGGTATACCATCAGAATCTACAGAAACTGGGTCGGTACCAGAAATTCCATTCGTATCAGGATCTACGCCATCTACCTCGATAACATCGTAAATACCATCGTCATCTGAATCTAGATCTTTATAGTTTGGTGAACCATCGGCATCAAAATCCAAATTAGCAGTTGTATTATATTCATTTTCTTCTTGATCTAAGATACCATCATTATCTGAATCTTTATCACGAAAATCAACCATTCCATCGCCATCTGTATCGGAATTACCATCCAAATGATCAGGAATACCATCGCCATCTGTATCTTTAACTACAACAGTAACTTTTGCGGAATCCAAAAGAGTTTTGTTTCCAGAGCCATCTCTAGCCCAAACATAAACCCAATTATCGCCCGTATCAGCAACGGTAAAATCTTTCTGACTTACGTAAACTGAATCAATGGAACAATTGTCGGTAACGGTAAGAATATCAGAATTTTTAATACTTGCATTACCGGTAACACCAATAATTAGGGTATAACTATTGGTAGACAAATTTGGTGCAAGGGTATCTAAAACATCTACATTAATTGTTGCAGAATCCGAATTAAAGGAAGGATCATAAATTTTTACGAAAACTGAATTGCCGCCAATATGGCTACAATCGAAAGCGGATTGACTAATTTGGATTGAATCAATTGAGCAATTATCAGATGAACCGTTATTGATCAGCGCCCAAGTAAGCGTTGCATTGCCGGATGCATCCAAATACAAGGTTGTATCATGTACAATTAATTTCGGGGCGATATTATCAATTACAGTAACTGTAACAATGGTATCAAATGCGTTACCATTTTTATCTTTAATTTTCAATGAAACTTTTTGGACACCAACTTCTGAACAATCAAAAACGGTATCTGAAAAGATGAAAGTATATTGATTACTATTTGTACAATTGTCAGCCAAGTAGGTTAAAACACTTCCTATTCTTAAAGTATCTGTACTTGAAGTACCGTGAAGACGGAGTGTAACAGGTTGTATAGAAACTTTTGGTTTAGTGGTATCTAATACTTGGATGTAACAATCTTTAGAAGCTGAGTTGTTATTAGGATCTGTAACCGTGAAAGTAATTTTATTAATTCCTACATCGGCACATGAGAAAGTAGTTTTTGATAAAGAGATTGAAGCTATTGAGCAGGAATCGATCGAGGCACTATCAACGGTATTGGTAGTAACAGGCGCCAAACCTGTAACTTTATTTAAGTATACTTTAGTAAGATAGTGAGGTAGCGGTTTTGGAGCTGTTTTATCTCTATTAACACACAAAATCTGAGCTGTATCGGGAGCACAACTGTTATTATCAGTAATTTTTACGATATAGAAACCAGGTTTAAGAGATCTGGTATTAGTAGGTCCAACTATTTTTGTAACCCAAGAAGCATTAATTGTATCAACTGTATAAGTGTAGGGAGTATTTCCTCCAGATCCGGTAATATTCAAAGTTCCGAGATCCGTTTTACACAAAGGCTTAGTGTAGGTAGCGGTAACTGAGAGGATCAAATCAATCTTTCCATCAGCTTTTTCAAAACAACTAGGCTGTGTTTTTACGAAAGATATTGAAATAGCTGAAGGCTGACTTATTGATTTGTAGGAAGTTAGTGAGTCATTTGACCCTGAAGCTGTTACTACGATTTTATAGGTATTCTTCCATAATCCTTTAAAAGTATAACTCGATAAACCACTTGCTTTGGCAAACAACAAAACATTACTCGCCGAATCATAAATTTTAAAAGTATCAGGAGAAAAAGCACTAGTTTGTGCATTCAATTCTCCATCACTACCGTTAAAGCAACTAATAGATTTAGTCACATTCAGTGTTAAAGTTTGCCCACTTCCAGAATTGAAGAGTAAGGCAAATACACTTAGAACTGTGATTCGTGTAAGTTTTTTTATCATTCTAATTTTCATGAATTTCGATATTTTATTAATTTAACTT
>JAGKXC010000019.1 GCA_021151535.1 Sphingobacteriia bacterium
TGAATCAAGCGCAGACAAATTTCCTTTGTGAAATAAAGTAACAGGCGATTGTTGAATGCTTGAAAGTTGTTTGGGGTAATTTTCTTCGCCCCAAAAGCAAGTTTGGATATTTAACTGTTTGTGTATCTTTTCTAAGTCTAAAGCCTCTACCAAACCCTTGCTTTGATCCAATTGAAAAAAGATGTTTGGCTTGATTTTGTGCTTTACTGTTTGAAGATTTTCATATAACGCGGTTGCACTACCGAATTCGGCTAGCCAATTTTTAATCGCCATGGGTCCTATGCCTGGAACCAAGGATAATTGTAATAGAGAAAGTTGTTCTTCAGTGAAAGTTTGTAGGGAATTTTTCATATTCCCCACAAGTTATATTAGTCGTTCAATTTTAGCACGGCCATGAACGCACTTTGGGGAATATCGACATTACCCACTGATCTCATGCGTTTTTTACCAGCTTTTTGTTTTTCTAACAATTTTCTCTTACGAGAAATATCACCACCATAACATTTTGCAGTTACGTCTTTTCTTAATGCACTAATGGTTTCACGGGCGATGATTTTTGCTCCAACACCTGCTTGAATGGCGATTTCAAACTGCTGTTTGGGGATAAGATCTTTGAGTTTTTTGCAAATTTTCTTACCCAAATCATAGGCATTATCGCGGTGAATAATAGCACTCAGCGCATCCACTTGTTTGGCGTTAAGCAAGATATCCATTTTAACTAGTTTGCTTTCTTTGTATCCAATTGGGTGATAATCAAAACTAGCATAACCTTTAGATATGGTTTTTAAACGATCATAGAAGTCAAATACAATCTCTGCCAATGGCATTTCAAATACCAATTCTACCCTGTCTGATGTTAAATAAACCTGATTGATTAGCATTCCACGTTTGTCGAGACAAAGACTCATTACAGGACCTGTATAATCAGATTTTGTAATAACGGAAGCTTTGATATAAGGCTCTTCAACGTAATCGATTTTTTCCGGTGGCGGTAAATCGGATGGATTATTAACAGGAATCACTTCGCCTTTTGCGGTATAGGCTATATAACTTACGTTAGGGACGGTTGTGATTACCGTCATATTAAATTCACGTTCCAAACGTTCTTGGATAATTTCCAAGTGCAACATGCCTAAGAAACCGCAACGGAAACCAAATCCCAAAGCCGCTGAACTTTCTGGTTCAAAAACGATACTGGCATCATTTAACTGAAGTTTGCCCATTGCTTCTCGAAGTTCTTCATAATCTTCAGTATCTACAGGATAAATACCCGCAAATACCATGGGTTTTACATCTTCAAAACCTTGGATAGATTCTGTTGCCGGAGTTATAAAATCAGTAATGGTATCACCCACTTTTACTTCACGGGCATCTTTAATTCCAGAAATAATATAACCTACATCGCCTGCTCTAACTTCTTTTTTAGGAAGTAAATCCAATTTCAAAACCCCAATTTCATCTGCGTGGTAATCGCTACCCGTATTCATGAATTTCACGTGTTGGTTAGATTTAACCACACCGTCAAAAACACGATAGTAGGCAATAATTCCTCTGAAAGGGTTGAAAACTGAATCAAAAATCAATGCTTTTAATGGCTTCTCAGGGTCGCCTTTTGGAGCAGGTACCCGTTCGATAATTGCTCTCAGGATATCATAAACCCCAGCACCGGTTTTGCCAGATGCGGAGATAATACCATCGCGGTCGCAACCCAATAAGTCAACGATTTCATCCTTCACTTCTTCTGGCATTGCACCAGGCAGATCAATTTTGTTTAATACAGGGATGATTTCCAAATCGTGCTCCAATGCCATAAAAAGGTTGGAAATAGTTTGGGCCTCAATGCCTTGTGATGCGTCTACAATTAACAATGCGCCTTCACATGCAGCGATACTTCTGCTCACTTCATAACTGAAATCCACGTGGCCGGGCGTGTCGATCAAGTTCAAAACATATTGTTTTCCATCCAACTCATAATTCATTTGGATAGCATGACTCTTGATGGTAATTCCTCTTTCGCGCTCGATATCCATATCATCGAGCAACTGATTTTGTAATTCTCTGGCAGTTACGGTTTTTGTATATTCCAATAAACGGTCTGCCAAGGTGCTTTTACCGTGGTCAATATGGGCGATGATACAGAAGTTTCTAATGTGTTGCATGAAGCGAAATCGAAATGCAAATATAACCCCGATTCGCCATCAAATTCACTACATGATGTCTATCTTTTGAACAATGGCGTAAACTGCCGGACAGATTTCCATATTCTTAGCAGCCAAATGCAAATGGGTATGCATTTTTCTATGGTTTGTATGAGGAAATTCGCGGCAAGCTTTTGGGCGATGATCATAAACACTGCAGTAATTGTCGTTGTCTAAAAACGGGCAGGGTGTTGATTTCATTGCATAGATCCCATCAGTATCCAAAAACAAGTATTTCTCAACAAAATCGCCAGGTTTTAATTTAAGATAGGATGACAATCTTTCAATGTCTTTTTCGAAAAGCATGGGCGATGTTGTTTTACAACAGTTGCCGCAGGATAAACAATCATAAACTTCAAATGCTTCCTCATGTAAATCATTAAATTGTTCATCCAAGTTCTTCGGTGATTTCTGTTTTAACTTTTTCAGTTTCTTTTTTAAAGATTCACCTTGCTTAGCCAGAAGATTTCTAAGTTCGTCGGGTTTAGGAATCAACATAATAGAATTGGATTAATTGTCGTACTTCCTTAATAATTTCAAGAAAACTTCGAAATCTTTAGGATAGGGGGCGGTTATATTGATAGGCGAATTATCGAGATCTAAAAGTTGAAGATTTCTAGCATGTAATGCAAATCTTTGGATCAATGCGGTGTCGTCGCCGTGCATTTTGCGTTTGATTTTACTTAAATAAGGAATTTCAGACTTATAAAGAATATCAGCAGCGATAGTGGCGTTTTGTGCTTGTAAATGCACGCGAATTTGGTGAAGTCTACCCGTTTTGGGTTCACATTCTAGTAAGCTAAAATGTTTAAATACTTCCAAAGTGTTGAAACGCGTTTGTGCAGGTTTGCCTTTTTGGCGGTCAATTTTAATTTTACCCACTTGGTCTGCCAAAATGGGAAGATCTACCCACAGATTATCGAAATGCAATTGATTATTGGCAATGGCATGATATAATTTTTGGGCTTTTCGTCTTTCAAATTGAATTGAAAAATGTCTATGTGTTTCTGGGTTTTTTGCAATCATTAAAACCCCGCTAGTTTCTCTATCAATTCGGTGACACAATGAAGCTTTTGGCCAGCGTTGTTTGGCCCATTCAAAAACTGAAATTGCTGTAAATTTCCCTCTTTCAGGTAATGAAGGAACATAAGGTGGTTTGTTGATTGCCACCCAATTATCGGTTTCTTGAATGATGGTGATGGGTTCTATTTTCTTTCCTTTGTCACGTCTTTCTTCTCTGTTATGACTTGGGTTTACGGGTTTGCCGTTTTCAAAAACTATCCAAGAATCTTCGCCATCAAATGGTAGGTCATTGGGATTCCAATTAAAATTTTTAGCATCAATACCTGATTGTTGATCAGATGTTGAATTAGCTTTATTGTTTTTACCCGGGTTATTTTTGTTTTTGCCAGCTTGCTTATTGGCAACTTCAATCATGGCTTCCAGATGTTCTTGCTCTGCCAGCCAATCTTCATACGTGAATTCTTCTAAGTCATCTTCGAATTCTTCATCGTCCCAATCATTAGATTGTTCTGTTTCTTTTTGTTTTTCTTGCTGAGATTGTAAAATCTCGGCAATACTTCTCATGGGCAACTGTTCATTTTGCTCTTCAGAAGAATCATTAGTTTGGGGGATATTGTCTTTTTTTGCCATGCTGTTTTTCGTTAAATGGGTTGAACGATAATTAATTATTGTTCATTAACGAAAGCCTAATTCGAGTGAGTACATTCTTTGTGTCTTGTGAAAAATCACCGTCCATCATCCATGCGTAATAGGAGGGTTCATTTTTTAGCACATCTTTTACTGGTTTTCCGCGATGTTTTCCAAAATTAAAAACCACTTCACCTTGGGGATTAGTTACAAATCTACCTGCCAAATCTACCATGTTGCTTTGACCGAATTGCTCATGTAGGGCATCAATATCGCTAGGTATGTCAGCGTAACGCTCTAACTGCGCTTGAATAATTCTCCATGTGGCAACAGTATCTGCTTCTGCCGAGTGGGCATTTTCTAAATCATCATCGCAATAGAATTTTAAAGCAGCTTTAAGATTACGAGGTTCTTTTTGATGGAAAATTCGCTGTGCATCCACGAATTTGCGTTTTTGGATTTCAAATGGAATTCCCGCACGATAAAATTCCTCAACCAACATGGGGAAGTCGAACTTATTAGAATTAAAGCCTCCAAAATCGCAATCTTTAATAAATTGATTAATTTCTTGAGCTAATTCAGTAAAGGAAGGTTTATCTGCAATGTCTGCATCATAAATTCCATGCACTGCGCTGGCTTCCGCTGGAATTGGAACTCCAGGGTTTATGCGATAAGTGCGCAATTCTTCGCGACCGTCTGGCATCACTTTCAATAAACAAATTTCAACAATTCTGTCTTTGGCAACATTGATTCCAGTTGTTTCAAGATCAAAAATTACCAGGGGCCTGCGCAATTGCAATTTCATAGTTCAAAAATCGCCCCGAAAAATCCTACTTCCAAATTTAGAAACGTAATTATCCGTATGTAAATGGATAAAATCGGAAATTCTAAACCAATAACACAAACACATTGGTTAAATTTGTATTCTAATATGCGATTTGATATCATTTCTGCCGTACCGGATTTACTTCATGGATTGTTAGGGTACAGCATCCCAAAACGTGCATGCGATAAAGGTTTGGCAGAAATTCATATTCATAATTTGCATGAATATGGAATAGGGAAGTATAAGCAAATTGATGATTATCCTTTTGGCGGTGGTGCAGGGATGGTGTTAATGCCAGAGCCATTGTGCAATGTGATAGAAAAGTTGAAGTCGGAGCGCGAATACAAGCACATCATATACTTAACGCCAGATGGCAAAACCTTGGATCAACCCATGGCCAATCGCTTGAGTTTGGGAGGTAATTTGATTCTAATTTGTGGACATTACAAAGGTATTGATCAGCGTGTGCGAGATTTGTATGTGGATTTGGAAGTGTCGTTGGGGGATTTTGTGCTTAGCGGCGGGGAAATTGCAGCAGCAGCCTTAGTGGATTCAATTGTACGATTACTTCCAGGTGTTTTGGGCGATGAAGAAAGTGCATTAAGTGATTCTTTTCAAGACAATTTACTTGCACCACCTTTGTACACAAGGCCGTCTGTTTTCAGGGATTTGAGTGTGCCGGAGGTGTTAACTTCTGGCGATCATCCGAAAGTGGCAAAATGGCGACATGAACAGGCAATGGAGCGTACTTTAAAGTTACGACCTGATTTGCTTGAAGGTACTGAGGATTGATTAAAGGTTGATTTGCAACAAACCTTCGGGTAAGCTTAATTCAAAGCTCTTTTCTTTTTCGTTTATTCCCTGAATCCATTCTTCTACCAATGGGATCAAAACGGAATTAGATTTTTTGGAAGGTGCCTTTGTTCTTGATTTTTTAGGCGTATTTGTTTCAATATCAGATGAATCGAATTCTTCAGATTTAGAATCATCTTGAATATTGCTAATAGCAGTTAGGGGTTTGATTTCCATCATTAGACCTTGCGGGTACTCCATGATGTCAAGGATTTCGCCTTTAAAATTCTCAGATGGAACCCAAACATGGAATCCAATTAAGTTATTAATACTCTGAATGTTGGTTTGTTTGGATGATTTGCCGGGCGATGCAACAGCAGCGATAGCGATTTCACTACCCAATAACGATTTTGCTTTTTCTTCGGAATCAATAAATTGCAGGCGAAGAACATCTTTGTTTTTAGAAATCTCAGTTATGAGAAAGGGAACCCCTTTGCCGTTAATGATAACGAATAGGTAGTTCCCTTTTTTTATTTGCCCCAAATTAGAGGCAGGTAAATATTGTACTTGAATACTTCCTTGAAAACCATGTTTGCCATTTACTTTACCAACTACCTGAAGGGGAGGTGGCAAAATTTGAGCAGCCATGACTTTATAAGAATTATTCAGCTGGAGCTTCTTCAGATGCTTCCTCAGCAGCAGCTTCTTCAGCAGGAGCTTCTTCGGTAGCAGTTTCTTCAGTAGACTCTTCAGATGCTTCTTCAGCAGCTTCTTCAGAAGCAACTTCAGCAGCTAACTCGCTAGTTTTAGCCAAAATCTTAGCAGCGATATCTTCCTTACGCTTAGTTTCAGCTTTCATTGCATCTGATTTTGCTTTGTCTGATGCGCTAGCTAAGTTTGATTTCTTAGATTCGATTTTGTTTGTTTTTTCTTCCATCCAAGATGCAAACTTTTTGTCTGCTTCTTCTTGGCTCAATTTGCCTTTGATAACACCTACTTGCAAGTGCTTTTTGTACTTAGCGCCTTTGTAGCTAAGGATAGCAGCTGCTGTGTCGGTTGGTTGAGCACCGTTTAATAACCATTGAACCGCGCGGTCAAGGTTTAAATCGATGGTTGCTGGGTTGGTGATAGGGTTGTAGGTACCGATTTTCTCGATAAAGCGGCCATCCCTTGGAGCACGTGAATCCGTCACCACAATGTGAAAGAAAGCTCTTTTCTTTCTGCCGTGTCTTTGCAATCTAATTCTTGTTGCCATTTATAAATTTAATTTAAAGTCCCCATTTCTCCCAAATGGGGGCGCAAATATAATAAAAAATCCGAATTTAAACTAAGGTAATTGCAATTAATGCAATGATTTAAAGGATTCTCATCTTGGCAAATTTCAATACCAGTGTTTTTTCACCAACGTGGTCAAATAAAACCACCGCTTTGCCCGTTTGGAAATTTCCTTCCAACGATTGAACCGTTCCCGTGCCAAAACGTTGGTGCTGAACGCGATCGCCAACCTTTAATTCGCTTAAATCACCTTCTACAAAATTTGGGTCTGCAGGTGGTAATGGGGCGGAAGTTGGGCGCTTAGGTTGCAATAATGTTGAGGGTTTGGTGGGTTTGTCACTATCCCCTGGTTTCTTTCCGTTACCCATGCTATTTCTTTGAATATAGCCCCCTGCATTGGATTTATCGCCAGAATTATTTCCTCTATTTCCTCCTTGTCGATTTCCGTAATTCCCCCCTCCGCGGTTGCCGCTATATCCGCCTCCAAAATTTCCACCGCCAAAACCATCAAAATCTTCATCAAATGTGGGTTTTTTAGGTACGATCGACATATCTAGAAATTTGCTATCGATTTCTTCAATGAAACGGCTAGGCTCGCATGGGATTAAGCTTCCATATTTGAATCGGGAAGTGGCATAATTCAAAAATAATTTTTGCTCTGCCCTAGTAATTGCTACATAAAATAATCGGCGTTCTTCTTCCAGTTCGGCGCGTGAATGCAATGCCATTTGAGAAGGAAACAAGTTTTCTTCCAATCCCACAATAAAAACAACTGGAAACTCTAATCCTTTGGATGCGTGAATCGTCATCAAAGAAACGGTATCGCGGTTTTGATCTTTGTCTTTCTCTTCGTCTGTGTACAAGGCAACTTCTTCCAAGAAATTGGGCAAAGTTTTCTCCTTTTCGCTTTCGTCGTCTTCCGTAAATTGTTGAATACCATTGAGTAATTCCGTGATGTTCTCATAGCGTGAAACGCCTTCAACGGATTTGTCTTCGTATAATAATCGCAATAGCCCAGATTGTTTGGCAACATGTGTTGCTACATCGAAAGCATTATTTGATTCCAACATCGCCATGAAACTCTGCATCATTAATGCGAAATTTTCCAATTTAGGGATGGCCGTGCTTAATTCGGGAAAAGAGCGTGCCGATTTTACGATGTCCCATAAAGCAACACCATGTTGTGAACTCAGAAGAATGAGGCGATTGATTGTAGTATCGCCGATGCCTCTACCTGGATAGTTGATTACTCTTTTAAGCGCTTCTTCGTCTGTTGGATTTACCGTTAATCGCAAGTAAGAGAGCAAATCTTTTACTTCTTTGCGCTGGTAAAAACTCATGCCACCATAGATTTTGTAATCCAATCCCTGTCGGCGGAGTGCTTCTTCAAAAGCCCTACTTTGGGAATTTGTGCGATACAAAATGGCAAAGGCTTTATTTGGGAAATGTTCCCGCAATTTTATTTCGGTGATATAATCGGCAACTTTTCTAGCTTCTTCACCTTCCGTACTGTTGTGAATTAGCTTGATTTTATCGCCCTCGTCATTGGCTGTCCATACTTCTTTTTCAAGTTGCTTTTTGTTGTTTTTAATCACAGATGAAGCGGCATTGACGATGTTTTTCGTAGAGCGATAATTTTGTTCCAGTTTGTAAATTTTCACTTCTGGGTAATCTCGTTCAAAATTTAGGATGTTTTGAATATTTGCGCCCCTGAATGCGTAAATACTTTGAGCATCATCGCCCACAACGCAGATGTTTTGATTCACCGCTGCCAATTTTTTGGTGATCATATATTGCACGTGGTTGGTATCTTGATACTCATCTACCATGATGTATTTGAACTTATGTTGCCATTTGTTGCAAACATCTAAATGGTTGTTTAAAAGTTTGTAGGTATTGAGCAGGATATCGTCGAAATCCATGGCGCCAGCTTTGAAGCAACGCTTGGTATATTCGCTAAATATTTCGGCAAATTTAGGTCTGGAAGCTGCGGTATCTTGGGCAATTAAATCATCCTTTTGCAGATAATGATGTGCTTCCAAAAGGTTGTTTTTGGCCATGGATATTCTGCCCAAAACCATGTTTGTTTTGTATACTTTATCATCGAGGTTCATTTCCTTGATGATGGTTTTTAACAAACTTTTGGAATCTTCTGTATCGTAAATGGTAAAGTTGGAAGGGTATCCAATTCTTTCAGCTTCCTGCCTTAAAACCCGGGCGAAAATACTGTGAAAAGTGCCCATCCATAGATTTTTGGCTTGTCTGCCGGCTACAGATTCAATTCTGTTGCGCATTTCTTTTGCCGCTTTATTGGTAAAAGTTAGCGCCAAAATCTGAAATGCATCTACGCCCTTTTGAAGCAAATAAGCAATACGGTAGGTAATAACACGGGTTTTGCCTGAGCCTGCACCGGCAATGATCATCACGGGGCCATCGGTTTGAATCACGGCTTGCTGTTGTGGCTCGTTCAATCCATCCAAAAACGGAGGAATTCCATTATTAGAATTATTGTTTTCAAAAGGGTTGAATTCGTTGGGTTGATCTGGCCAATGCATGAATTACAAATTTACGTGCATTTGGGTGCAGTTTTTCATTGCGATTTTCACAATTTGTAAACGAGGATTTGTGATTATCGCCAATTTTAAAGATTTGTTAAAATAGAAATGTTATCATTGTGGAAGCAGTAATTTGTATGTCGAACTTATATCTTCTTTTGCTGGTGATTTTGGTCATTACCTTAATGGTGGTGGGTTTTCTTTGGTATCGCCGAGAACATCTTTTATTGAATAAATTGAAGGAAATTTTGTTGAAGGAGGAGAATGATGAAAACGTAGATTTAGGGTTTGAAGAAACTACAGAATTACGAGCAGAACCATTAAATCCAGAGCAAGCCATTGAGGCCTTAAGCGTTGCCAGGAAGCGAGAATTTGAGCGAATGAATATGCTGGAGAATTATCGTAGAGATTATATTGGTAATGTGGCACATGAATTAAAGACGCCCATTTTTGCGATCCAAGGTTACATTGATGCGGTTTTTGAAGATCCTGGAATGGATAGGGAAACTTTAGAGTTATTCTTGAGTAAGGCCTCAAAAAATTCTGCGAGGTTGGCCCAAATAACCAGTGATTTGGATATGATTACCAAATATGAAAGTGGTTTTTTAACCCTTCATATGGACGATTTTGATCTTTTACAATTGGCTCATGAAGTAGTGGAAAGCATGGAGTTACAAGCCAAAGAAAAGAATATTTCTGTACAAGTAGTTGCATTGGGCGATAATTATTGGGTGCATGCAGATCGGTCAAGAATTTCTCAAGTTTTAACCAATTTGGTTTACAATTCTATCCGATATGGCAAGCAAGATGGTCATACCCGATTGCGTTTAAGTAATACTTTGGAAAAAATCATCATTGAAGTAGCAGATAATGGAATTGGGATTCCTCAGGAGCATCAGAGTAGGATTTTTGAACGATTTTACCGGGTAGATAAACATAGGAATCGTGCAACTGGCGGCAGTGGTTTGGGATTAGCTATCTGCAAACATATTGTGGAAGCCCATGGTGAAATTATTGGATTAATGAGCACCGAAGGTGCGGGTTCCGTGTTTAGTTTTTCTTTGAAATCGGTTCGAAAGGATTAAACTTCTTTTAGCACCGAGTAGGCGATTTCACAATTTTGCCAAGCCATAAAATGTATTTCCGATTTTAGAGGTTCAGCGTGAATTTCAGGGCGATAGACGTCCATTTTCAGCAATCTATCTCCACTTTCAAATGGATGGATATAAAAATGGTTGCGAAAATCGGTTCCTTTTCTTCCAATTGCCTTGTACACGGCCTCTTTTGCACACCAACATTGTTGCAGAGTTTTAATCGAAGGCTTTGTGCCAATCCAAGCAGATTCTTTTTCGGAGCAGAATCTTAGATACACACGTTCTAGTTTAGGACGTGCGGTTTCAATGTCGATTCCTATTGGAAATGAGGGATGTTCGGCCAAAACCACCCAGTTGTCGGCATGGGAATAATTGATGTGAAAATTACTGGATTCTTTGGGGGGTAGATGGGTTAAAAAGGGTTTACCTTCTGCGTCAAATTTTAAGAGTTGCTTAGGGAAGGTAAAATTTATTAGGAGCCTAGCTGCAAGTTTATGTTTGTTATGAATCCAACTGGGAATGGGATGGTTTTTTAGATATTCGCCATGACATTCTTTGTACATTTGCTGTAACTCTTCAATGGATTCGGTGATGTGCCAAAAATGAATGGTTACGGCATCATATCCACGAACAGAGGTCATCAACGGCATGAGTGCAAAGATACAAGTAATTGATCACACAGAATTAGGCGGGCATAAACAGGGGGTTTATGCGCTTCAGTTTGCCCATGGATTTTTATGGAGTGCTGCGGGCGATGGGTATGTAGTGAAGTGGGATGTAGTTTCAGGCAACGGCGAGTTGTTTGCGCAAATTCCAGAGCCGATTTTTTGTTTGAAAGTGATATCGGAATTTGCGGTGTTGGTGGGCACGCAAAAAGGGCAGGTTTTTTTATTAGAAAAGGGGCAGCAGGCCAGAGCTTGGAAGGTTTCATCGCAAGGCGTTTTTTTTATTGAGCAGGTAGGCGAAAAATTTTGGGTAGGTTTGGGCGATGGCCGATTGATGGTTTTTGACCAAATATTTGTGGTTGAAAAAATCATAGGAATCACCCCCAACCAAGAAAGTTTGCGGTGCGTTTTGTTGGGTCCGAAGAGTGGTTTATTGGAACAGGAGAGTGGTCTTTTAGGAGAGGGGAATGATATTTTAGATGAGCAGCGTGATTTGCAGGAGGCAGCGTCTGAGCCAACGCCAGATTTAAATTCGGTTTGGTTGGGGGCCTCTGATGGATGTATATATGAAATTGACAGACAAACATGTGAGGTGCTTTCCAAACGATCAGCCAATCAGCCGTCTGTGTTTTCTATGGATTGGGATATCACATCCAATCCTGCCTTGATCTCCGGCGGGAGAGATGCGCAATTAAAACGTTTTGAAATACAAAATCAATTAGAAGTAGTAATTCCAGCGCATTGGTACAGTATTCATCAAGTGAAACGACATCCCCAATATCCAAGATTTATGGCCACTTCTTCTATGGATAAGTCGCTGAAAATATGGCAGTTGCCTCAATTGCAATTGCTAAAAGTAATTGATCGTCCGAAAATTCAAATGGCACATACTCATTCTGTGAACGCTATCTGTTGGCTGCCATCGGATTCCTCAAAAATCCTAAAAATTGCGACTGGTAGTGATGATAAGCGATTGGTTATTTGGACACTTGAAATTTCGTAGAATCTTCTTGGATTTCGCTGTGTAAAATTCTAATAAATTGCTTTAGTAAAATTGTATCCAAATGAAGAATTGGTTGGCTATAGCATTAATTTGTACTTCCCTAGTAAGCGCAGGCTTGCAGGCTCAAAATGCGGCTTCAACTTCTGATACTACCAAGAAAAGAATCGCCCTTAAAAATACAATTCAGCAAACTTCTGAACTATTTCGCTTAGAAGATCCAAACGTGGATAATTTGCATGCTTGGCGATACACAATACTTCAATCGGCCTTGCCAATCAAGCATAAATTGGCGTATTACCAAAATTATAACCTTGCCGCTAATGATTTCTATTTTGGATTGAACAACGATTTTTCGGTGGGTGTTGGCTACGCGTTACCCTATTTTGCTTATGTGAATCCCAAATTTAGTTTTGCATTAAATAAAGTTCCTCGCCGTTACGGACACGCCATTGCAGTGAGTAATATGTCTATTATTGGATTTTTTACCGGATTGGATCATCGAACATGGGCCAATAACATGCAATTATTATACACTTTGGGCAATGATTATCGGAATCTCACAGTGGGATTGGGAAGTGCGAGTTCATCGGAATTAGACGGAGCCAGTTTGATTACCAGTTTGGGTGGATTGTGGGCTGTAAATTCGGATTTTTATATCAGTGGAGAGCTTTGGGTAAACTCCAGAACCCGAGATGTGAAAGGGATATATTTGCCATTTGTTCAGGATTTAAATGGCAATTGGATTGAAGGAACTAACGTTAGTATCGCCCGAAAATTGAATAGAAAAACTCTTTTTACTGCGATACAATTTCGCTTGCTAGGGCAAAAAAATAGGGCCAACGCTTGGAGTTTTGGTGTATCGTCTTATTGGGAATCTGGCGATGTAGTTGAGGAGAATTATGTGGGTGCTGGCGGTGCGGATAAGGTGTTTACTGTGGGTCCAAAAAATAGGTTTATCTTCATACCGAGCTTTACATATACCCGCTGCTTGAATGCGAATCGGTAATCATGTTGAAGCTAGATTACTTTGTTTAATTTTCAATACTTTGTTTTAATATTGCAATATGATTCTTAGCGACAAGCGCATATTGGAAGAAATTGAGGCCGGCCGCATTAAGGTTGAGCCTTACGACCGTTCTTGTTTGGGTAGTAATAGTTACGACGTACATTTGGGCAAGCATTTGGCGATTTACGTAGATGACGTATTGGATGCTAAGAAGCACAACACCATTGAGCATTTTGATATTCCAGAAGAAGGTTATGTGTTACAGCCAGATGTATTTTACTTGGGAGTGACTTTAGAATATACAGAAACTCACGCTCATGTTCCTTTTTTGGAAGGTAAGAGTTCTACTGGGCGATTGGGTATTGATATTCATGCCACTGCGGGTAAGGGCGATGTGGGCTTTTGTGGCAACTGGACGTTGGAAATCTCTGTTAAGAAGCCAGTGCGTGTCTATGCCGGAATGCCTATTGGGCAGTTGATTTATTTCCCTGTAGAAGGTGAAATTTTGGTTCCCTACAATGCAAAATCCAATGCGAAATATTCGGGTCAGCCGAATCGTCCGGTGGAGAGCATGATGTGGAAGAACAAATTTTAAATTCTTTTATTAATAATTCCAAAAGGCTAGGGAATAGTTGCAAATTTCGCCAAGTTAATCTTGGAAAGAGAACGTATCTTTGCGGCTGAATGAGTCAGCCAGAAATTTTCGAAAAAGTTATTTCTCATTGTAAGGAATATGGTTTTGTATTTCCTTCAAGTGACATTTATGGTGGTTTAGCTGCTGTTTATGATTATGGCCAAAATGGCGTTGAATTGCGCAATAATTTGCGACAGTATTGGTGGAAATCAATGACCCAATTGAACCAGAATATTGTGGGTATTGATGCTGCTATATTTATGCATCCTAAAATTTGGAAAGCAAGCGGTCACGTGGATGGATTTAACGACCCAATGATTGATAACAAAGACTCTAAAAAGCGATACAGAGCTGATGTTTTGTTAGAAGATCATCAAGAGAAAATTAGGCAGAAAATTGAGAAAGAAATTGATAAAGCGGCCAAGCGTTTTGGCGAAACTTTTGATGCAGCTTTGTATAGAACTACCAATCCTAGGGTAGTAGAATATCAGCAGAAAATTGATCAAATTGATGCTACTTTAAAAGAAGGATTAGAAACGGGTAACTTGGCCATGATCAAGCAATTGATTGAAGATGAGGGTATTGTTTGTCCGATTAGTGGCTCAAAGAACTGGACGGATGTGCGCCAGTTTAATTTGATGTATAGCACGCAAATGAGTGCGTTAGAAGGAGGGGAAGACCAGTTATACCTTCGCCCTGAAACTGCCCAAGGTATTTTTGTGAATTTCTTAAATGTGCAAAAGACGGGTAGAATGAAATTGCCATTTGGTATTGCTCAAACGGGAAAAGCGTTTAGAAATGAGATTGTTGCAAGGCAGTTTATCATGCGTATGAAGGAGTTTGAACAAATGGAAATGCAGTTTTTTGTTAAGCCCGGAACGGAACTGGATTGGTATCAACATTGGAAAGAATCTCGTTTGAAATGGCACCAAAGTTTGGGAATTAAAGCGACAAATTACCGGTTTCATGACCATGTAAAATTGGCGCATTATGCCAATGCTGCGGTGGATATTGAATATAACTTCCCATTTGGTTTTAAAGAAGTGGAGGGTATTCACTCAAGAACTGATTTTGATTTGGGAAAGCATGAAGAATTTAGCGGTAAGAAATTGCGTTACTTCGATCCAGAAACCAATGAGAGTTTTGTTCCTTTTGTGGTTGAAACATCCATCGGGTTGGACAGATTGTTTTTATTAACGCTTTGTGAAGCTTACCAAGAGGAGGAAGTAGATGGTGATACAAGAACTGTATTGAAGTTGCATCCCGCTATCGCCCCAGTGAAGGCCGCTATTTTGCCTTTGGTAAAAAAAGATGGATTGCCCGAATTAGCAGAGAAAATTTACAATGAATTACGTTTGGATTTCAATGTATATATCGAAGATAAAGATAGTATTGGCAAGCGTTACAGAAGAATGGATGCAATTGGTACCCCTTTTTGTATTACCATTGATCACGATTCTTTGGAACAGGGCGATGTAACGGTACGCTACAGAGATACAATGGAACAAACTCGCGTAAAAATCGAGGATTTACGTAATATGTTACAAAACGAAGTGAGTATAACTTCTTTATTGAAAAAATTAATTTAACCTACCCATGAATACTGTAGAGAATTTTTCATTTGCCGGCGAAAAGGTATTGGTTCGCGTGGATTTTAATGTGCCATTGGATGCGGATTTCCGTATAACTGATGATTCAAGAATAACAGCTGCATTGCCAACTTTGAAAAAGATTTTGGGCGATGGAGGTTCGGTGATATTGATGAGCCATTTAGGTAGACCCAAAGAAGGTCCAACTCACAAATATTCTTTGTCGCACTTGGTTGCTCACCTCAGTACTTTATTGGGTATAACTGTAGGGTTTGCTGATGATTGCATTGGAGAAGATGCGGTAAAAAAGGCGGCGGCGTTGCAGGCGGGTGAAGTCTTATTGTTAGAGAACTTACGTTTTTATAAAGAAGAGGAAAAGGGCGATGTAGAATTCAGTAAAAAATTGGCTCAATTGGGTTCTTTTTATGTGAATGATGCTTTTGGAACGGCACATAGAGCGCATGCTTCTACTGCGGTGATGGCCCAGTTTTTTGCTGGCAAAAAAGCATTTGGATATTTGATGGCGAAGGAAGTAGAGAATGCCAACCAGGTAATGAAACATCCCCAACGTCCATTCACGGCCATTGTAGGTGGAGCCAAAGTGAGTGATAAGATTTTAATTGTAGAAAATTTATTGAATGTTGCTGATCACATTTTAATTGGTGGTGGTATGGCGTATACATTTTTCAAAGCCCAAGGGGGAAGCATTGGAAATTCTTTGTGTGAACAGGATCGGTTGGATACATGCTTAGAGATTTTGAAGAAAGCGGAAGAAAAAGGCGTGAAAATTCATTTGCCAATGGATTCTGTTGTGGCTGATAAGTTTGCGGCAGATGCACAAACCCAGGAAATGCCAAGTAACAGTATTCCAGATGGTTGGATGGGATTGGATATTGGTGCTGCGGCACGCACCGCCTTCACAGAGGTATTAATGAGCAGCAAAACCATTTTGTGGAACGGACCTATGGGTGTGTTTGAAATGGAAGCATTTTCAAAAGGAACTAGAACTGTAGCTCAGGCCGTAGCAGATGCAACTGTTTCAGGTGCATTTAGCTTAATCGGTGGCGGTGATAGTGCCGCAGCCGTTCACCAGTTTGGCTTCGAAGATAAAGTTAGTTATGTGAGCACCGGCGGCGGTGCATTGCTTGAATACTTCGAAGGCAAAACTTTGCCCGGTATTGCAGCCATTGAAAATTAATCTTTTTGAGATTTCGTACTCCAGTAATTCATTGTATATTTGATTATTGGAGTACGATTATCAAGAATATGGACGTAAAAAAACAGGGAGTACTTTCCTGTTTTTTGTTTTTTATATCATTTTTATTGGATTCATACTTCTTTGGTTTGTTGAAATTCCCTCTGGGGATTCTGAAGATTCCGCTACCCAAGAAACATCAGAAGTTAAAGGGAGAACCGCTGGTATTACTTATGTGAAGCCATTTGTTGATAGGAGAGGGCATTACCACAAAGGGCATGCAAGAATGCCGGTTAGTACAAGTAAACATGCTTATAAAAATCAAGCCAGATCTCGTTATTATTATCACACTCGCGGTAAATACAGACGAAGTAAATAATTTATACTTCGGCAAGTACGGAATTTTAAGCCCTTAATTAAAGATTTAATAACGCAATGGTGGTGGATGTTTGGTAGCCCTGGTAACAGAACTACTTAATAGTAGCTTTCTCTGCAGCTGAAAATAAATTACTGTGGTTGATAAATGACCACATAATATCAGATATAGGGTGCTTTTTGATTTCGCCTTGTAAAAAAATCTTTTTGTCGTCTGCCATATAGGATTTCATATTTAAAAAATCCGGTGTGCCATGAGAAAAACTCAATCGTAAAAAACGAATTTCTTCATTATTGGGTTCAGCTTTTACTGCTTGGTTAAGCAATGAGTAAGCTTCTTGGGCCTTGCTCATTTTTGTTGCGGGCGACCAACTTGCACGAGCTTCTAATGCATATCCTGTGGCCAAATAGGCTTTGGCAAGAGGATTTGAAACATGTGGTTTACTCAATAAAATGAGTTTGTTGATTTGATTTTCCGTTTTTAATGCTTCTCTGTAGGCTTGCTGAATTGAAGCAGTAGGCGGCAAAGTTGTAGTGGAGGCAAAAAATAAAAAAATAACGGCAGATGTGGCCATTACAGCAATTGAAGAAAGGAATTGTTTAGGGTTGGATTTTGAATTGGAACTATTTATCTCCCTCATAATTTTCTGGCTAACCTCAGAAAATTAAACAAAATAGAAAAGAAATGGTTTTTTTTACAACCAACGTTTTCTTCTGAACAAATATAAAGTTCCCAAAGATGATAAAATCATCAATCCCAATGCCCACAAATAGCCATATTTCCAACCGAATTCAGGTTGGCCAGATCCGAAATTCATACCATAAATACTGGCGATTAATGTAGGTGGCATGAAAATTACAGAAGCAACGGTGAAAATCTTAATGATTTTGTTCTGTTCAATATTAACCAAACCCATAAATGTGTTTTGGAGATATTCTAATCTTTCAAAGTTGAAACTTGTATGTTCAATCAATGAATTAATGTCTTTAATTACAATTCGCAAACGCTCATAATCCTCACCCGTAAATTCTCTGCTTTTCAGGATTGCACTTAGTACGCGTTGTTTATCCACTGCATTTTGGCGTAGTTCCATGGTAAGCTCTTGTAAACGAGAAATGGCAAGAATTAGGTCTTCATCTGGGTCGCGATCAAATGACATATCCTTGGATAAGCTGCTTACTTGGCGGGCCAAGTTCTCAAGCAAATCTGCATCGTTATCAACGCCCATTTCCAACAAGGTTGCCAGAATTTGGCGGCCGTTATGGAATGATTTTCCAGAGCCTTTGATCTTTTTTACGCAATCTGAAAATGCGCCAAGATCGGCATCGCGATAGGTAAAGAGAATATCATCCTGGAGGATGAACGAAACTGCATTAGAAATGAAATGTGTGGAATTAGGATCGAACTGCAAGAAGTTGGAGTTCGCAATTATTTCATCATCTGTTTCAAAATAACGAGATGAACTCTCAATCTCCACCTGCTCTTGACGCGATTGAAATTTGAATTCGAAATTTGCTTCTACGTCTCGTATTTCAGCGCTGGTTGGATTCTGTAGGTCAATCCAAATCAATCCCTCCAATGTCTCAAGCTGAGACAGAGTTTGCACTTTGTGCACGCGATTCTGACGTTGATAGTAAACGCGTAGCATAGGTTAAGTTACAACTTCGGGGTTCGCCTTCCATTTGAAAAGATGCGCGAATATAGTTAAAAATGGCGATTTATGCTGAAAAACTGGATACAAATGCAATTGAATCACATTGGAAACAAGTCTTTTTCGATTAATTGGAGTGAGACAAAGGTTGGTGCGAAAATTTCCAGAGGATGTTTTTATAAACGGACGTTGAATCTGCCAACATACTTGAATACTTGAAGTTCTTATTGATAACAGTTTCTATTTCTAGGGTGTGTTTAGATTTGACGGGGTTTAATTGAGTGTAATACAATGTTTTGCGATGGGATAGTTGCAGGCTATCGAAACTGTTTTTTGAATATAATATGTAGATAGAATCACCGGCCAACTGATTCTGCAAATGCTTATAAATATTGGAAGTTTGAAAGTTTCTGAAGGCAGTGATATTTTCGTAATAGAGAACTTGAAAGGCAGCGTGATATGGTTCTAAAATCACAGGTGCCGGATTGTCTGTTCTTTCAAATAACAGGGTTTCAACTACTGATTTCGCGGGCGCCTGTCGGCTTTGGTGAGGGTTTCTATTGATTAGGAGCGCGGCGAATAAAACGAGGCTAATGGTTAAGATCCAATTTCTGTTGGAGATGAAATTTGGGTGAGGGATTTGAGCGATGCTCCAGGCCGTAAAAGCAATCAAAGCCGGCAAAATAAAGCTTGTGTATCGTTCGGTAAACATTGGAGTGCACCATGGAGAAGGTACTGAGAGTAGCCAAATGGATACCAATGGAAAAATACTACTTACAAATAAATATTTACCCAATAACGTTTTGTTGTTGTTTTGAAAATTCAGATTTGCCAAAGCAGAGGAAGACTCTGATAAACCATTTTCGGATTTTTTGGAAAACAATTGAAACGTTCCCCAACAAAATGTGCAGCCAATGAGGATGGTGGCAGTGGGGTTATTAAAATATTTCCAGAGTGTGAGATATGGAGCGCTCCAGGGAGCAGGTTCAACCCAAGTGCCAGATTGTGAAGTGTTAATGAAACGTAAAATTAAGGTTGGAAGATAGGGTGCATATAAAAATAGAAAGCCCAGGAACCCATAAAGTAAAGGTTTCAGAGATTTACGGGTAACACCTAAAGTCCAAAAAAGGAAGATCCATTGTGCTGCGAAAATCCACAATCCGAAGAAGTGGGAATATGCCATGATAGCGGTTATTAGGCCCCATAAGATCCATGATAAGGGGTTGAAAATTGATTTATAAGTGTTTTTTATCGCCCGAAAAAAAAGAATATGTGATATTACGCCCAAAAGTAGAAGTAGTGTATATGCCCTTGCTTCTAGGGCGATAAGGGCAAAGTAATTGCTACTCCAGGCAATTCCAGCGGTAACTGTTGCCAAACCAATAGATTCAAGTTCTGTTTTAATCCATTGGAAAAGCAGCGTAATGGCGAGGGCGCTCAAGATGAGGGATAACGCATGTACAGAGCTGGAAGAATCTCCCAATGTGTATATCCAACCATGCAAAACAGTTTCGAATAATGGCGGATTATTTCCGGTACTGAGTTCTTTCCAAATGCTGCCAATTGGGAATTGAGCGTGATAAACGGAAAAGCATTCATCCGAGCTCAAACCAATTTCCTTTAACGAAATACCTGCATAGTTGATTTCCAAATGTGGGAAGCCCCAAATTAATAAACTAATAAAGAAAATTGCAGATGCTAGGCCGTATCGTTGTAGCAGATGGTGAATGGTTTTCATTGCTTGGCGATAGTAGGCCTTTGTAAAGATGCTTTTATGTTGATGATATTCAGCTGTTTATATTTTGCCGAAGATGCTCTTTAACTTTAGCTCAATTACGCCAAATAAGGCTTCTCTGAAAATTTTGGTACTCATTTTCGACGTACCAGCAGTTCTGTCTGTGAAAATTATTGGGTGTTCAACAATGGAATAACCTTTTTTGTTGGAGCGGAATTTCATCTCAATTTGAAAAGCATAACCACGGAATTTAATGCGATCAATTTGAATTCCTTCCAATACAGCGCGTTTGTAACATACAAAACCAGCGGTGGTATCAGCGATGTTTAAACCTGTAATGAATTTCACATATTTGCTGGCATAATAGCTCATCAGAACGCGGCCCATAGGCCAGTTAACAACGTTTACTACTCCGCCAACATAACGAGACCCTACACATACATCGGCGCCAGCCTCGCATTTTGCAATTAGATTTGGCAATTGATCCACAGGATGAGAAAAATCACAATCCATTTCACAGATATAGTCGTATCCTGCATCCAATGCCCAGTGAAATCCGGCAATGTAGGCCGTGCCCAAACCGTTTTTACCGGCTCTTTTCAAGATGTTTAATTTTGTTTCACCTTCAGTATTATAAGTGCTTTGCAACTTTTCAACTGCGGCAGCCGTTCCATCGGGTGAATTATCATCAACTACTAATAAATCGATGGCTCTAGGCAATGAAAAAACCGTATGAACCATTCTTTCGATGTTCTCGATTTCATTGTAGGTGGGGATAATTACCAAAGGATTTTTCGACATGGAATGACGTATTTGAGCACGAAAATAAAGTATTTTGCACGGAAATTATTTCTAATATGAGTGAATTGGGTAAAAAAGCATTGTTTCTCGATAGAGATGGCGTGATAAATCACGATCCGGGCGATTACACAAAATCGTTACAAGAATTTGAGATTTTACCCAATGTAATTGACCGTTTATACCAATGGCACTTGGCGGGCTATTTGTTGATAGTGATTACCAACCAAGGCGGTTTGGGTAAGGGTCTATACCAAGAAAAAGATGTTGATGCGATGCATCAATATTTGAATGGTTTGTGTTTGGCAAAAGGCTTTCAAATTGCCGCTTTTTATTATTGCCCACATCATCCAGATTTTCAGGGGAAATGTTTATGTAGAAAACCTGGAAGTTTAATGATTGAAAAGGCGATACATCGATTTGGAATTAATCCAAGTGAATCGCTCATTATTGGCGATAAACAAAGAGATATTGATGCTGCTGCAGCTGCGGGAGTTAGGGGCGTTTTAATTCCCACTAATGGCATTATTTCTTTGCCAAACCAGCAATAATCTGCTCAAGTTCTTCTTCAGCACCTGGCATATATCCTTGGTGTGAATGAACCATTTTGCCGTTTTGGTCGTATACAAAAGTCATTGGCGGATTGTTTACGTTCATTGCACGGGCCAAATCCATATTTTCATCCAAAAGGATTTCGTACTGCCAGCTTTCTGCCAAAACTTTTGGTTTTACTTTTCTACTATTTCTGGCATCGTCGATGCTTACGGCAATCAACTTTACGTTGTATTTTTCTTGCCATTCAGCGTAATGTTCATCAATGGCTTGTAATTCTTTAATACAAGGACCGCACCAAGTTGCCCAAAAAGAAACGATGGTAATTTTACCAGGGGTAATACTGGAGTTGAAGTTTGTAGGGTTGCCGTTTATATCTTTAACTTGAACGCTAGGCGCGTCTGAACTTGCAGGAGTGCTTTGAGCGGAAACTGATTGAATTCCGAATGCAAGGATGGCAACAAGGCCGAATATCATTTTTTTCATGGTTGTAAAATTAATGGTGTTTAAATCAAGAGCAAAGATTTGAAGATTGCCTAATTGATTTTCAACGTTTGCAAAAATATTCCAAATAACATGCCAAAACCATACGATTTTTTGCAATTTTCGCAACAAAGTGGTCAAACTATGGTATAGACAGTAAATTTGCACCATGGAAAAACCGGGATTGCCCTCAGGAACCAGAGATTTTGGCGCAGAAGTTATGAAACAGCGCAGATACATTACTGGCATTATGCAGGAAGTATTTGAGCAACATGGATTTGGCGCGCTCGAGACTCCGGCATTGGAGAATTTGAAAACTCTACAAGGAAAATATGGGGATGAAGGCGATCAATTGTTGTTTAAAATATTGAATTCTGGCGATTTTTTATCGAAGGCCAATGAATCGCATTTGCAAGAAAAAAACAGCAAAGCGGTAGTTTCGGAAATTTCAGATAGGGGTTTGCGCTATGATTTAACGGTTCCATTGGCGCGTTATGTGGTGATGAATCGAGATAAGATTCAATTTCCCTATAAGCGTTATCAGATGCAGCCAGTTTGGCGTGCGGATCGCCCACAGAAAGGGAGATACCGTGAGTTTTGGCAATGCGATATTGATGTAGTTGGATCCAATTCTATCGTTTCTGAAACGGAGTTGGTAGCCATGTATCAAGAGGTGTTTAAACAGTTGAATTTGGGTGTTATGGTGAGGGTGAATCACCGCTTAATTTTAGATGCATTTTTGCCATTGGCAGGAAGCTTGGATGCATGGACCCAATTTATGGTTTGTATTGATAAGGCGGATAAAATTGGGGCTGAAGGTGTTTCCAAAGAACTGAATGAAAGACAGTTGGGTCAAATGGTTTCTGCTTGGGAATTTTTGAATCAAACACAGCAGTTAGCGGGAAATGAGGAGAAGTTAGCAGCGATTGAATCGTATCGCCAGAAAATAGAATCAGAAACGCATCAGTTGGGATTGGATAGAGGCGTGAAGGAATTGAAAATGATGTTGGCGATGTTGGATAATAAAGGGAATGTAGAGCTAGACGTAACCTTGGCAAGAGGTTTAAGTTATTACACGGGTTGTGTTTTTGAAGTAGTAGTAAACGATTCTCAGGTACCGGCTGATTTTAAAATTGGCAGTATTGGCGGTGGAGGCAGATATGATAACCTTACGGGTATGTTTGGATTGAAAGACGTAAGTGGGGTTGGGGTTTCGTTTGGATTGGATAGAATTTATGATGTGATGCTAGCGGCCAATTTGTTTCCGAACAATTTGATGAATGCGGAGGATACTTGGCTGGTTTGTGCGATGGATGAGCAATGTTTGCCGTATGGTTATAAAATTGCGGAATCATTGAGGAAAGAGGGAAAGAAAGCGGAATTGTATCCGGGTACGCCTAAGTTGAAGAAACAATTGGATTATGCCAATGCAAGGGGTTATGGATTTGCAGTAATTGTAGGCGATCAAGAAATGAATAGTCAAACTATGGTAGTTAAGAATTTATTAACGGGTGAGCAAGAGACCCAAAAATTGAAATAAAGAATGAAATCAGAATATACTTTGGCTCAAGCTTGGGCTGCGTTGCAAGAACCAGTTACATTAACGGAGGAAGTGCGCGAAAGGATGGAAGCGAGTGTGGCATTTTTGCAAACTTATTTGAGTAAAGCGGAGCAACCTGTTTATGGTGTAAACACTGGATTTGGCTCACTGCAAAATGTAGTGATTTCGGATAAAGATTTAAGTGCACTCCAAGAAAATTTGCTGATTACCCATGCTGCAGGCGCAGGGGAAGAATTGCCATCTGAATTGGTGAAAATCATGTTGTGGTTGAAGATGCTCAACATGAGTAAAGGTTATTCAGCGGTGAGGCCAATAATATTTGAGCGATTGGCTGCGATGTACAATGATAATTGCTTGCCCATTGTGTTGGAGCAAGGATCGTTGGGCGCATCGGGTGATTTGGCGCCATTATCGCAATTGGTGTTGCCATTAATTGGAAAGGGTTGGTTGAATCATCCCCATTTGGGTAGAATTCATGGCGATGAATGGTTGAGTAAAAGTGGTTTTGATGCGCTTTTGTTGGGGCCTAAAGAGGCATTGGCTTTGATTAATGGTACGCAATTTATGTTAAGTCATGCGGTATATGCCTACCACAAAATTTCTCATATATTACAGTGGTTGCCGTGGATTTCTACTTTGAGTTTGGATGCGTTTGATTGCAGGATTGAGCCTTTTTTATCGCCCATTCATCGGGTTAGAAACCAACAAGGACAAATGCGTGCAGCAGAAGAGATTCGCGTGATTTTGGAGCAATCTAAGCACAATAAAAACAGCAAAAAACAGGTACAGGATCAATATAGTTTCCGTTGTATTCCTCAGGTGCATGGCGCTAGTTATGATTCACTGGAGCATTGCTTTGAAATTTGGGAAAGAGAATTAAATGCAGTTACCGATAATCCCAATGTTTTTGAAGAAGAAGGATTGGTGATTAGTGGTGGGAATTTCCATGGGCAGCCGCTGGCGTTGACATTAGACTATGCTGCTATGGCGATAGCGGAATTGGGCAGTATTAGTGAGCGTAGAACTTATCTATTGGTGAGTGGACAAAGGGGATTGCCTCCTTATTTGGCAGAAGATGCGGGAATTGATTCGGGTTATATGATTGCACAATATACGGCTGCGGCTTTGGCTTCACAAAATAAGCAATTGTGCACGCCTGCTTCGGTGGATAGCATTATGAGCAGCAATGGCCAGGAAGACCATGTGAGTATGGGTGCCAATGCGGCTACAAAGTTGTTACGAGTTATTAAAAATGTGGAGCAAATTTTGGCGATAGAATGGATGTGTGCAGCTAGGGCGGCTCAAATCAAAGGGCTTGAAACTGCACCTGCATTGATGGCAAAGTTGAAAGAATTTGAATCAAAAGTGCCATTGCAACACACAACTGTGCCTATGCAAGAATTGATCTCAGGGTCGCGTTATTGGTTGTTCAACGCGGATTGAATAAACGCCCAAATTTCTTCTTTCCCTGTTTTTTCCTCAGAACTAGAGATGAAAAATGGGGGCAATTGTTCCCAGGTTTCGGCAAGTTTATCATAATAACGCTGGGTAGATGCTTCTACTTCAGCTACTTTGATTTTATCCGCTTTTGTGCCAATAATGGCGAATGGAATTCCATTTTCACCACAGGTGTTAATGAATTCAATATCAATTTTTTGTGGTTCTAGTCTAAGGTCTACCAGGATAAATAAGCAAAATAAATTAGGGCGTTCCTTTAGGTAGAAATCAATCATTTTGGAAAATGCCTGTCTGGTAGATTTTCCAACTTTGGCGTAACCGTATCCGGGTAAGTCGCAAAATTGGATAATATTATTTAATACGAAGAGGTTAAGTGATTGTGTTTTACCTGGAGTGGAACTTGTTTTTGCCAAGCCTTTGTGTTGAGTAAGCATGTTAATCAAGCTGCTTTTGCCAACATTGCTTCGCCCGATAAAGGCAAATTCGGGCTTTTCGGTATGCGGCATTTGGTCGTTACGTTGCCAACTTCCTAAATAACTAGCTTGTTTAATATCCATGCAGACTGATTTTAAATGATTTTACAAAGTTAATCTTAAACGCTTATCTATGTTAAAAGGGTGGGGGAAGTAGCTTGAAAGTGGTATATTTGCAGACTTAGTTTTAGGTAACCTTTACTGTGACTGCGCCCGTTGTAAAACCAAACCCTGCCTCCGAGGCAACAAAAAAACAACAAGTTGAGCAAATGTTCGACAATATTTCTCCGCGATATGATTTTTTAAATCATTTTTTATCGTTGGGGGTTGACTATTCATGGCGTACAAAAGTTCGCAAAAAGGTTGCTAAGTTTCAACCTGCTACATTGTTAGATGTAGCTACGGGTACTGCAGATTTAGCCATTGAGTTGAGTAAAATTCCGGGATTAAAAATAACTGGTGTAGATATTTCTCAAGGGATGTTGGATTTTGGCGATGTGAAGTTGAAGCAAAGAAATTTGCAAGATCGAATTGTGCTTCAGCAGGCAGATTCAGAAAATTTGCCTTTTGCGGATGCTTCATTTGACGCGGTAACTGTAAGTTTTGGCGTAAGAAATTTTGAAAATTTGGACAAAGGTTTGGGCGAGATGTGCCGTGTGTTGAAGCCCGGATCACCCATGATGGTTTTGGAATTTAGTAAACCTACCAATCCAGTGTTTTCTAGGTTGTATTGGTTTTATTTTAAGTATATTTTACCACGGTTGGGTAAGTTGTTGAGCAAAGATGCAACTGCCTATACTTATTTGCCACAATCCGTTGCAGCGTTTCCAGAAGGTGAAGAATTTGTGTCAAGAGCAAAATCTGCTGGCTTTTCAAGCGTTAATTATAGGCCATTAACTTTTGGTATCTGCACGTTGTATCAATGCGTAAAATAATTGGAATCATATCAATTTTGTTTTTATGTGTAACTGTTAATTCAGTTCATGCTCAAGCATTAACGCAGCAGTTATGGGGTGGGGAATTAAATCTAAATGTTACCAATGTAAGTGTTAATAAAGATAACACTTTGGGTTTAGGTAATGCTGAAAATATTGACGGTGAAACCGTATTAATGAGTGAGTTACCATCAAAACATACCACTGAAGCAATACGA
>JAGKXC010000231.1 GCA_021151535.1 Sphingobacteriia bacterium
CCAAATCCGCCTTTATCGGCTTTACCCAATGAAAGCACTCTACAAAAAGCTGCTACCCTGCCAACAGGCTTATTCCCATCCATCAAAATCCATCGCTTGCTTTGCCAGCCTTTTGCATACAGCTTATTTTTCTTCGGATCAAAAACCTCCTCAACATCGTTAATGATATAATGCACAAATATTGGATCGTTGGCGTACACAACATCGCAAACTTGATGAAACGCCTTTACCTCATTGGAATTGGTTACTTCGATTAACTTCATCGCTACAAATTTATTATAATCTTGTTATCTTATTTTTTGCTTTCTAAACTGATATTTTCATCGCCTGGGCGATAGGAAATATATGTAATAATGAACTGGAACATCTCATCCGATGCACGCATGCTATTCCCCCCATCTTCCCAACGTTCCGATACCTGTTTAGGCGGTTTATTGGGATTATTGATATTATTTACCGTGTTATCAAACTCAGCAATCGCTACTATTTTTGACCCCGCAGGCAATACTTGGATTTTTTTAAACGTATAAAAATATTGCCACCTAAAATTCCAACGTGGAATTGAAATTAAGCGAACCGTATCGCCATTGGGCTTAATGGCAAATGCCAAAAAGGATTTCCCCAACAAATGCAAATGCGGATTGATTGTAAGCACAGAAATGGGCGCCTCAATTACATATTCTACTTTGTGCTTGGTAATTTGGTTGGGTGGAATCACCAGTGGCGGCTGAATTTTACCAACGCCATCGGTTCCCAAATTGATCTCAAATGTAGGTCGTTCCGGCTTTTTATCTGTGAAAAAAACGTTTACCAAACTGGAATCTGTAACATTTCTATCCGAAGGCCCAAAATGCAGATCTACGAAACTCAAAGCAAATTCCTTAGGAACATAAAATCCACCAATGCCATCAGGGTATTTCACGCCTTGCACTCCCGGTAAATAATTCACAGCCGAATGAATCCGCTCCGGTTGTGAACCATCCTTATTCAACACATCCAAATGCTTAAAATCCTCTTTGTAATTCCCCGGCGTGATATTCACAGTGCGCATATCACCATTCTTTAAATCCGCTCTACCATTGGGATAAAGGATTAAATGTCCGTTGGCATGATGCAGCAAATCGGGTTGTTTGGGCACAAATTC
>JAGKXC010000020.1 GCA_021151535.1 Sphingobacteriia bacterium
TTTTGCTCAAAAAGTTGATTTGGACAAATCCTACATCAACTACGTTTACCGTGGATTGCCACACAAACCACTTGACACAAACTACAGAACGTTTAACGTGCGCGTTGAAGCGCCTTCAACCATCAATAATGCCATGAGCGCTGAAAGCATTGCAGATCGCATCGTTTTGCAAGGCTGGAGAAAAGCTGAATATGGCAAAGGTCATATCCAAATCACCATGAATTTTGATGATTTGATGTTCGAAGGTCAGAATATCACCACCCGTGTTTCTGAAACCAAAAACAAAGATGGAGTAGTTACGAGCAGTAAAACATATTACACATTAACAGTAAAGTATCGTTTGAGTGCTTACTATTCAATTAGAGATTATCAAGGCAATACCGTTTTGGGTAGAAGCGAATTGGCTACAGACCGCACAGCATCTTGGAGCTCTCAAGAATTTAACTCTTCTTATGAAGCACAAAACTATTTCAACAACAACAGAGGTGCCATCTCAAACAACTTGGTTAGAAAGCACCTTGATGAGTGGACAAACACTTTGAACAACTCATTAAACTATAACTATGGGTTCCCAACTAATACCGAAATGGCGTTGTTTTGGACCATGGACAGCAAGAAGCATCCTGAAAACCAAGCTTGGATTGACCAATTGGCAACTGTTAAGAAATTGGCAGCTGAAATGGATCAAAACAACTTGAGTGAAGCCACCAAGAAAGGTTTAACTGAGTGCATGAGCTATTACAAGTCTGTTATTGAGAAATACAACACAGACGAGAAAGCACACGTAAAATTGCGTTATGCGTCTTATTACAACATGTCGAGAATTGCCTTGATGATGGACAATCCATCTGCGGTTGCTGAATTTGCAAAAGGTTTGGAAAGCACTGGCTATGACGTAAAAGATGCTGAGAAATTAGAGAAAGATGCGAAAGAATTGAGCGACTTGTTTACTTTAAATAAAATCAACAGTACTCACTTCCCAATCGACATTAACAAATACAAGACTCCATCAGGATTCTAAAAATAATTTACTTTCCCAAATACCCCAATAAACCCCGGTTTGTTGGGGTATTTTTTTGCAGTAGAATTTCATCGAAAAGGCAATCAGGTGTTAGATTTAAAATCAAGCCATCGCTATATTTAAAGAATGAAAAGAACCATCACTATACTAAAATTGTTGTCGGCGGCGGCTAAATTACCCTCCGATAAACTAATAGAACTTTCAAAATTTGCTGAATTTTTGGGACAAAAATCAATTCCATCCAATGAACATTCTTTAAAGGGAATTCTAAATGGCAAAATCTGGATGTCCGATGATTTTGATGAACCAATAAACGATTTAAAAGCGTACATGCCTTAACCAGCAGTCAAAAAAAAGCCCCTGAAGCATGTGCTTCAGGGGCTTGATATAAAATAAAATTTGTATTACAAATTACCGCGAATCTCTTGCTCGCGTTCGATGCTCTCAAACAAAGCCTTAAAGTTACCCTTACCAAAGCTCTTGGCACCTTTTCTTTGAATGATTTCATAAAACACAGTTGGTCTGTCTTCCACAGGCTTAGTGAAAATCTGCAACAAATATCCACTCTCGTCTCTATCAACCAAAATATTCAACGCCTTCAAATCTTCGATGCTCTCCTCAATATCACCAACACGATCCAAAACATCATCGTAGTAGTTTTCAGGAACATACAAAAATTCAACACCACGGTTTCTCAACTCACCTACTGTATCCAAAATGTTGTGAACTTCAATAGCAATGTGCTGAACACCTGCACCCTTGTAAAAATCAATGTATTCTTCAATCTGCGACTTCTTCTTACCTTCTGCTGGCTCGTTGATAGGGAATTTGATGTAACCGTTTCCGTTACTCACTACCTTACTCATCAATGCACTGTATTCAGTAGAAATATCCTTGTCATCGAAAGTCAACAACAACTGAAATCCCATTACATCTTCGTAGAATTTCACCCACTCATCCATTCTGCCCAATTCAACATTGCCTACGCAATGGTCGATATGCTTCAAACCTACAGGTTCAACTGCCATCGCATTGGTAACTGCTTTGTAGCCTGGTAAAAACACACCGTTATAGTTGCTGCGCTCTACAAATTTGTGAACGGTTTCACCATAAGTTTTGATGGCACTAATTACTACGTAACCATGTTCATCTTCAAAACGGGTTGGCTCCATAAATGGCACTGCACCACGCTTTACAGTTTCTTCAAAACTCTTGGTAGCATCATCTACCCAAATGCTTAAAAATTTCACACCATCGCCATGCAACATGTGGTGTTGAGAAATATCAGATGCTGGATCCAAAGAAGTTGTTAATACCAAACGAACTTTGCTTTGCTCCAAAACATAACTCGCACGATCGCGAACGCCAGTTTCAGGACCTGCATAAGCCACCAATTTGTAGCCCCAAGCTTTTTGATAATAATAAGCGCTTTGCTTTGCGTTTCCCACATAGAATTCAACGTGGTCTGTTCCGTTCAAAGGCAAAAAGTCAACCGCAGTTGAATTTTCCTGTGCAGTTAAAGTCTCCATAATCAACTTCAAAGTTACGAAATTGTTGGATTTATCGCACCCAATTCCGCAATGTTATTGGTAAGGATCCACCAAAATATCCATCACCACCGATTTCCACAGAATTTCCGCGTGCAATCGATCCCTAACAAACACAACCAAATCTTTGTATTGCTTCACTTGCTTGCTATTTCTAGGGATTTTTATCAAAATTTGCTGCAGATACTTATTTTTTACTCGGGCGATAGGCGGTGTTTGAGGCCCTAACACCGCTTGAGGAATATATTTACGCAAATGTTCCGACACCCAACGCGCGGCATCGGCCGTGGTTTGAACATCGGCATGCCGAATTTCAATACGCACCAAACGCATAAATGGCGGGTATCCAAAGGCTTCACGCTGCTGCATCTCCTCATCCATCAACCCCTGATAATCCTGATTAATCAAAGCCTGCAATACAGGATGCCCCGGCTGATGCGTTTGGAGCAACATCAACCCCGATTTCAAACCACGGCCGATTCTACCTGCCAATTGCTGAAACTGTTGAAACGCTCGTTCATGCGATCTGTAATCAGGAATATGCAATACCATATCCGCATCCGGCACAACCACCAACCCAATATTCTGAATATCAATCCCCTTGGCCAACAATTGCGTACCTACCAAAATGTCGATTTCGCCCCGCTCAAACGACCTTAAAATCTGCTGAAAATCATCCTTCTTTCGCAAACTCTGCTGGTCAAACCGTGCAATTCTCGCCGTGGGAAACATCAATCCCAATTCCTCCGCTATTTTCTCCGTTCCGGTGCCTTTCAATTGCAAACTGTGTGATCCGCAAGCCACGCACTTTTCAGGCACCTGCTCCTGAAATCCGCAATAACCACATCGCAAATTTCCACTGGATTTATAATACGTTAACGCAATATCGCAATGCGCACATTGCACAGCAATACCACATTGATCACATTGAACATAAGGCACATAGCCCTTTCTGTTGTGATAAACCACCACGCGCAATTGTTTTTGTAAGGCATCCTCAATGGCTATCTTAGATTGATCGGCCAACAATCCGTTCCAAGCACCCATTTTCTTCAATTCACCCAAGTGCAACAAGCCTATTTCGGCCGCAACCCCTTGGTTAAATTTCTGCTTCAACTCCGCCTTCACAATCTTATCTTGCTTCACCAACTGCTGCATCTCATAAGAAGGAGTTGCAGAGCCCATCAACAATTGCGCTCCGTACAACTTACACAATGTAAATGCCGCATCCCTCGCATGAAAATAGGGCCTCTTTTCAAATTGCTTAAACGAAGCTTCATGCTCCTCATCCACCACCACCAAACCCAAATCTACAAAAGGCGCAAACATCGCAGTTCGCGTTCCCATCACAAATTTGATCTGATTATTTAACACCTTCTCATATAATTCGGTGCGCTCATGGCTGCTATAATAGTGATGCCAAACGCCAATCTCCTCTCCCAGCCAAACCGATATCCGATCTACCAAATGCTCCGTTAATGCCACTTCCGGCAACAAATACAGCACCTGTTTCCCTTCCTTCAAGGCCTTCTTCACCAACTCCATGTAAACCAATGTCTTACCCGAACCCGTAACCCCATCCACCAAACAAGGTATATTTTGCGCAAACGCTCCCTCAATCACTGCCACCGCCGCCGCCTGCTCCTCATTCAATTCATATGGCTTTTCCTCCCCCTTCCTTAACCGCAAATGATCCCGTCTAACCTTCTCAATTTTCAGCAACTCCTTCTTCTCCAGTTGCTTCAAAACCGTTCTGGCAACTCCAAATTGCTGCACAAAAACTTGAATATTCCACGTCTCACGCCGATTCCCCAACAACTGCATCATCGCCTCAAATTGCTTGGGAGATCGTTTCTCCAAGCGCGATAATTCCGCATTCCCCAGCTCATCGTTATTCCATACATCGCCCAAAACCAACAACTCCTCAAATTTGGGCCGGTAATTCTCCTTCATCTCCTCCTCCATGATGATCAATCCACGCAAATACAGCGATTTAATGATCTTCATCACGTTCTTCTGCTCCAATTTATTCCTCACCTCATCCAAGCTCACCATCTCCTGCTGCTCCAACATCCGCAACACATCCCACTCCCTCGGCTCCAAATCATGATGCTCATACATTTGTTGCTCAGCATCAGGATGCAGGGCGATTTTCGTTTCACTTTGCAAGCGAAATCCCGCCGGCAATGCAGTTAACATCACATCGCCCGGAAAAGCTATGTAATATTCTGCCACCCATTTCCAAAACTCCAACTGCCTTGAAGTAACTATCGGTTGATCATCTAATATCTCCAAAATATAAGAAGCCTGATAACCCTGAGGCGGCTCGTCGATCACACTCATCACAATTCCCGCATACACCTTGCGCACACCAAACTGCACCGCTACCCTAACTCCCGGAAATACAAAATCATTCCAATCATGCGGAACCCTATAAGTAAAGGTCTTGGGAACCGGAACCGGCACCATAACCTGAGCAAAAAGGGTGATTTTTTCCGCCATAAAATTGGAAGTTTTAGAATCCACAAATTACACCATCTCCGACCACAACTTCAAACGAAGTTTTTGCAAGTTTCGCAAAAGTAAAACTGCCGTAGTTCCAACCTACCTCACCACAACCCAAGCCTTTGCAACAATCGAGAGCAAATGCACCACCACCGCCAATTTCAAAAACAAATCAAAAATCTTATACTGTTTGGGATCTCTATTTAGCCACACCCCAATTGAAACAGCAGTACTCAATCCTAATGTAATTCCAGCGATCGCCAAATAATAATCGGGATTCCAGTTGGGTAACACCGGGCTTACCTTTTGCACCAATAACAACAGCAAATACGCGCCCATCGCCCCGAAATTCAACAACATCAATCCACGCTTGGCCCATTTCACGCCCGTAGCAACCACAACAGTCTGATATCCAAAAATGAGATTCCCCTTGTGCCCCATCAAATCCTTAACCACCTCTCTGCTAAACAACAAGATGGCCAACGACCCCATGTAATAAAACATGCCCCAATGCCAAGTTCCATGATGTATCCAAACAGAAAACAAGGGCGTCATGGTTAATACCACCGCCGAAAGTTCCCTAACCAAAGGTATTTTCTGAAATTTATGCGAATACAGCCAACAGAAAAGCATGTACACAAAGAAGAATATCACAACCTGAAATGAAGCAAACAATGCCAATGAAAGCGCCAACAAATTCAGTCCAAAATATAAATTCAACAGCGGCGTCTCGCCTAATAATTTCCCCATAATCACCGCCCGAGGCATGTTCACCAAATCCTTGCCTTGATCATAAAAAGCATTGATAATAAAGGCGCCGGCAACAATACAAAATGAAGATGCTACTATAATATGTAAGTGTGCGTCTCGTATTAAGCCCACCAAACCGGATCTGCTAACTTCAGAAAATGTGAGCCAAAAAATCAGGTACTGCGACACAACAATCAGCGCCAAATTATACCAGCGAACCGCACCCAACAGCAACACCAATTTCATCGCCGTATTTGTTTTTGGACGAGAGTTGCTCTGCGGTTCTGGCGATATTTGTTCAGGTGATGTCAACTGTGCACTATATTCAAGTGGAGGGATATTAAACGAATACGAATGTTATTCTACTGCCAAAGACAATAACCACAACTATATTCAATTCTGGTTAATAGAAAAACGACGTTACAACGAAATTACAATTTCATGGGTAAGTTCTCGCAATTATTTGCGAAAATTCCAACAAACAAAAAATGGATTTTAAATTTTGTAAATCACTTGCAATTGATGTCCTTTCAACATCTCTTGCGCTTTCTCTATATCTTGGGTAAAGCCCAATACGAATCCACCACCACCGCTACCGCACAACTTCAAATAATATGCGTTGGTTTCCAAACCTCGCGTCCACAATTCCTCAAAATGGTCAGGAATCATCGGTCTAAAGTTCTCCAACAACAACTTGCTCAAGCCTTTAACATGCTTCAATAACTGCTTGGGTTCGCCTTGCAAGAAAGCCTGCACACAAGCATCATTCTGCTTTTTCAACTGCGTGCGAACCATGTTTCTAAAACCGTCTTCCTTCAAACGATTCAAGAAAATACTCACCATACTTTGGGTTTTTCCTGGCGAACCAGAATTCATCAAAAAGATGGCGCCTTTGCCTTCATTGTTTTCAGTAGGAATTCCAACAGCATCCAAATCGCCCTTCCCTTTGATCAAAATAGGCAAATTCAAATAGCAAATCAAAGGATCCAAACCACTGCTTTTGCCGTGGAAATAGCATTCCAATTGAGAAAGAATCAATTTTAATTGCGACAAATTATCGCCCTGCATTACCGATGATTCATCGATTTTCTGCACCGAATATTTGTGGTAAATAGCAGCAACCAAAGCACCTGAACTTCCCACACCAAATCCTTGTGGAATGGAAGAATCAAAATACATCCCTTTTTGCAAATCCACTTCAAACGCATTCAAGTCCATTGGACATGGCAACGTACCCTCATTTTGCAATTTTTGCAAATACTTTAAATAGTCTTGCAAACTTTGCTGAGATGCCAACTGAAATTCGCTTGGCTGCGCAGTAAAATCGAAATTGCCTTTGTAAAAAGTGTAAGGAATGCTTAAGCCCATAGAATCTTCAATGATTCCATATTCTCCAAACAGCAGGATTTTTGCGTAGTGCAACGATTCTTTGATCATTCTTTTTGGATTTTAGGGCGATGCTTTAAGCAGTTTAGATCAACATTCTTTTGGACTGCCGCCTAAACTACTACAAAGATAACGCTTGTTATCACAATAGTTAAACAAAGCAGTATCCACAAAGTTCATGATGTCTAATTTATTTTTTGCATCAAACAGCAAATGCACATTGGCTCCAGCGTCTAAAGTGAAGCAAATTGCCTGCCCTGTACTTTCTCTGTATTGCCAGATTTTTTCGATTAAAGCCAATGTATTCGGGCGCATCAACAAATAATATGGCACCGAAGTTTGCATCATGGCATGCAATTGCAAGGCTTCAGATTCCACAATCTCAATAAATCGTTTCACATCGCCATTGCCAAAAACTTCAACAATGGATGTGAGATTTTCTGAGGCTTGTGCAAATCGCGCCTCCGCATAAGGATGGTTTTTCAACAACGCATGTCCTGCAGTACTGCTCACCGATTTTTCTCCCGCATCCACAATCAACACGCAATCTTCCCAACCTTGCAAATTGGGGTGAATGGCAAAATCCAATTCCACGGCATATTGATCCGAAGAGCCATTAACGGCGGATGTTTCTCCCCAAACCGCTGGCAATCCGTACATGCTACGGCAAGCGCTTCCAGAGCCCAATCGCGACATATAGCTTACCTTTTTCCAATCCATCGGGCGATGCAACGCTGCACCATCTACCGTATTTCCGCCAGCCTCAACCCCAACTGTAGTTTGTTTCCCCAAGCCCGATTCTAAAGCAACAAGGCAGGTAGCCAATGCGCCCAAACCCGCAGCAGAACTAGCTATCCCAGTTCCATGCGGAAAATTGTTGGTAGAGTTTACTTTAAGTGTTACCTGGTTTAACCAAGGACAAACAGGCGTAACCAAATCCAAAAATTGCAACAATTTGGGTTCAAACGCGGGTTTGGGCGCATGATCAAAAGTAAAAATCAAACGCTCAGAACTTTTAGGCAAAATTTCCACTTCCGTGGTGGCACATAAATCACTTAAACTCCAGCTAATACTAGGATTAGCTGGCAACTGTTTGCCCCCTTCTTTCTTACCCCAATACTTTACCAAAGCTATATTACTCGGACAGCTCCAAGTAGTTTTTACCCCAATTTCGGGCTGCCATTCGCTTGCGGTTATCATTTTATCCAATTGTAAACACTTAAATCAACCAACTTATAATCAAGAATTTATCACCAAATCATTCCAGCGCACTTTTCTCCACTCCTTCACTTCATCGCCCAAATGATTCAAATAATTTTCATTTACCAAAATCATATCTCCGCCCCAGGCGCCCAACCATTTGCACAATCCCCCTCTCACCGGCTGCCATCCCATTTTTTGATACGGCGTATCCAACTCCAACATGGTTCCCAAAATGGCTTGGTACATCTCTAAGCCCGCTTCCATTGTAGGTACGTCTTCCGCCAATTTTATCCGATCAATGATTTGCTTTAATTGATGCATGATAAAAGGCTCTTGTTGCAATTCCAACAATCGCTCTTTCACCGAACTCAATGATTCTCTGCTATTTTGCTTGTTTCCGGGCATCAGAATCCACCAATTGGCAGTTAATTCAGGCAATAATCGCCATTCAGCCCAGTTGGGTTCATCGCCCGAAATCCAATACACCAAAGGCTTTCCTACCTCCGCTACCGCCACGTCATAACCCGATCCGCCCCAAACCGCTTGCTGGATTTTTTGGGCATCGCCTTGCGACCAACGAGCCAATAATGCACACAAAGTAGACGAACTTCCCAGCCCCCATTCTTGCGGAAATTGCAACTGCGTTTCAATGCGAACACTTTTGCCTGGCGTCCACGTTTTCATCGGCAATTGCTGCAGCATTTTCAATAAATTTAGGGCGATGGCATCTTCGGCAAATTCCTCAAATAAAGTTTCCGGATCCACTAAAAACTGCTCCAATGAAAAACTCATGTTCCACCAAGATTGGCCTTCAATATTTTGCGATTGCCAAACCAATTTCCATTCGTCTTTCATTTCAAATTCCCAAACACGCATCCATTGTCCCAACTGGGTGGGCAACGCCAATGCTTCCTGTCCGATGGTTACAGTGTACTCACCGCACAACATCACTTTTCCAGGAGCGTAAAATGCTTTCATGAATTCGGAAACAAGAATTAATGGGTAGAAGTTGTGCCACCGTGGCTTGAACCACTGGATGCCACTTGATTCAACGCATGGCCACCGCGCAATTGGGTAAATGCCTCAACCGCTGCGCTAAAGCTAACTACCTTATCTTTGAAATATTCAACGATTTGCACTTTTTCTTCATCGGTTGCTTCCAACTGATTCAAGATATTCAATAAGTGCATTTTCATATGTCCTTTTTGAATACCTGATGTAATCAACGAACGTACCGCGCTAAAATTCTGAGCCAATCCAGCCACCGCAGTGATCAACATCAGCTCTTGTGCTCCGGGATATCCCAACAATTCGTGGGCAAATTTCACCATCGGATGCAAGCTAGTAATTCCACCAACAGAACCCAAACTCAATGGCAATTCTATCCAGAAAACAAATTCATCGCCCTCAACCGCAGCATGCGTTAACGAAGAATATCTGCCTTCTTTCGCCGCATAAGCATGGGCACAAGCTTCAGTTGCTCTAAAATCATTACCAGTAGCAATCACCACCGCATCAATGCCATTCATAATACCTTTATTATGGGTAACAGCCCTGTAAGGCTCAACCGATGCAATGCGAATCGCCCTGCGAAATTTATCTACAAATTCTTGGTTACCAATGCCACTGCCTTCATTGATTTCGTCAATTTTACAACGTACTTCAGCGCGTACCAAACACTCAGGAGTAAAGTTACTCAAAATGCTCATCACCACTTGAACCGGCGTATTTTCTAATACTTCCGCATTTTCTTGGGCGATGCTCAACCATGTATGGGCAAAAGATTCCAAACAAGAATTGATGAAGTTTGCTCCCATCGAATCACAGGTTTCAAACCTTGCCTCCAACTGATAATAACCCTGCTCCAATGCAGTTTTATCTACCAATTGAATATCCAATACACCGCCGCCTCGGGCACGCATATTTTTGGTTATATCCTCTGAATTTGCAAAAAACCTTTCTCTGTGGGTGTCAAAAACCTGTTGCAATGCATCAGTATTATGACCTTCCCAAATAAAATGAACATGCCCCACCTTAATGGTACTGATCACTTTGGCCTGAAAACCACCGCGATCTAACCAAAAATTAGCGGCTTTAGAGGCGGCCGCCACCACACTACTTTCCTCTATCGCCATAGGAATTGCATACATCTTACCATTAATTAAGAAGTTTGGTGCAACACCAAAAGGCATGTAATAGTTAGAAATTGTGTTTTCAATAAACTCGTCGTGCAACTTCTGAACCTCCTGCTTGTTATGCCAGTAACCAGAAAGCATCTCCAACGATGATTCCGCGTCTTGCGTGTACTGACTCAACAACCACTCAATTTTGGCTTGTTTGCTAAGTTTACTAAATCCTTTGATGGGTTTTATCATGTTATTTTACCTTTAAATACGCATAGGCCATTGCTAGCCCGCTAATTTGAAATTCAACAAATTGCCTCAAAACTTCTTCCCCTTCTAAGGCCATTTTCAAGAAGGGTGCCGCATGACCGTAAACAGCAGAAATCGGCAACTTATTCAAATGGTAATACCCATCCAAAAAGTTCCCAATTCCACCTGATACTATTATATTTTTACATCGAAAATCACTACCCAAGTCCTGATGAATTCCTTCCATCATGTGGGTCATTTCCTCTGCCGTATGTCCAACAAACTGCAACGGACTTAACCATTGCTGCTGTTGTTCACTTCTTCTTAAGTTCTCTAATTTTGAAAAATTGGTTCCGCCAAAAGCACCATAATCAATTGCCTCCAACGGTAATGCCGCCAAGGCTTTCAGCGATGTTGGGCCCATTCCCTGCCCTACCTCTTTCACAATCACGGGAGAATCAAAGATATCCAAGACACGTTGAATGGTTTCCAACGGCGATTGCTGAAAACGATCCCCTTCGGGCTGCATGAATTCCTGCATCGGATTCACGTGAATGATCAATCCATCGGCTTCCAAATCACCAATCAATCGCTTCAAAGAATCTTCTTTTCCCAAGGCAAAAAGTTCCTCCAATTGTGCAATACCTAAGTTGGCAAACAATGGCTGATTACCAATAAACTTGCGTACATGAAAATCTTTTTCATAGGGTGAATGCTCCAAAACAGGCCTACAAGAACCTAAGCCCATTCCCAATCCAAATTCTGCCGCAACAGTTGCCAGTAATCGGTTAATTTCACCGGCTTTGGCGGCTCCGCCTGTCATGCTGCTAATCCAGATGGGCGCTCGCATAGTTTTTCCGGCGATGTTGACTGAAGGAATCAACACAGAATCACGGGGATGCGCACTTAACAATGGCTCATAATAAAAACGGGAATCGCCGCTAGTAATTTGCGATTCAAAGGCCAACTGAATGTGGTCTAATTTCCGTGAACTTAAATCTGTCTGGGTCAAAATCTTCTACAAAGTTATCATAAAATTACAACGATAACTTCGGATTGTTTTTATGTCGGTCTTTATCTCTCTGGCTTTTCTTTTCCAAATTGCGATGAAATGCCGCTGTGAGGTCAACCCCCGTTTGATTGGCCATGCAAATCAGCACCCATAACACATCGGCCATTTCTTCTGCCAAGGCATCGGGATTTTCGCCCGATTTAAAGGATTGATCGCCATAAGTTCTGGCCATAATTCGCGCCAATTCTCCCACTTCTTCGGTTAAAATTGCCATGTTGGTGAGTTCAGAAAAATAGCGAACGCCGATGGTTTTAATCCAATGATCTACTTGCGATTGCGCCTCTTCAAGGGTTATTGACTTAATTTCTTCTGATTGATTTTCCATGGTGCTAACATTTTTGCGAAAAACAATAAAATTTAAAAGGGCGATTGAAAATCTGCAAAATCTGGCAATACCAAATCTTTGGCACTCAACGTAGGATCGCCAATTCCATTGGCCTCAAAACCCCAATCAATTCCCAACGAGGGGGAACTCCATAATATGCCTCCTTCCGATTCCGGATGGTAGTAATTGGTGCATTTATAAACAAAAATGGTATGATCTTCTAATGTAAGAAAACCGTGTGCAAATCCCGGTGGTATATACAACTGATGTTTGTTATCGCCCGTTAATTTTACTGCAACATGCTTACCATATGTAGCGGAATCTTTGCGAATATCTACCGCAACATCCAAAACTGCACCTTGAATTACCCGAACAAGCTTACCTTGCTGATGCGGCGAAACCTGAAAATGCAGGCCTCGTAGGATGCCTTTGCCCGACAAACTCTGGTTATCTTGAACAAAATTTTCATTTACTCCAAATTTCTGTAATTCGTCTGCGCGATAACTTTCGTAGAAATGTCCGCGATGATCCTCGAAAACTTTGGGTTCGATGAACAATAAATTAGGCAATAGTTCCGTTATGAGCATATCTTCGTACAAATCACATCTTTTAATTTGTGATAGTCAAGAAATTTATATTTTAATTGCACTTTAAAAATCAACATTCTATGCAAACTAGAGAAGAGAAAAACAACAAACCTTTGTTGTACACCCTAATAGCCATTTTGCTTTTGGTGGTAATCGTTATGTTCTTCATGCTACAAAACACCAAAACGGAACTGGCCAGCGTACAAGATGGCAAATCCAAAGTTGAAGGTGCCTTAAAAGAACGTGAAACGGCATTGGCACAAGCCAATATGTTGCTAGAGCAATACCATAGAGATTCGATTGCCATGGCTTCTCAAAACAGAACCATGAGCGATGAGTTAATTTTGAAAAAACAAGAAATTGCAAAATTGGTAGCTCAATTGAAATCTACCAAAGCTAGCAATGGCGCGGTAATCAACGATTTAAACAAGCAATTGGTTGAGTTAAACGATCGTTTGGCGAAGTTGGAAAGAGAAAACCAAGATTTGAAATTGGCCAATACCCGTTTAACAGAAAACAACGATCAATTAAACAAAGAGGTAAACACTTTGAGCACAGAAAAAGCCAAATTGAAAAACCTAGCTGCACGTTTACAAGCTTCTGCAGTAAAAGTAGAAACTTTGAAGAAAAAATGGCTATCTGGCAAGGAAACTGGCACATTAAAAGCCAAGGATGTTGAAGCCTTCCGCATCAGTTTTGCCATAAATGAGAATCACGTTGCCGACGCTGGCGACAAAACCATATACGTGAAAGTAACTGGTCCAGAAGGAACAACACTCCCTGGCCCAGGTGGTGAAAGCGTTTTTGATTTTGATGGCAAACAATCCAAATACACCTATAAAGTAACTACGACTTTTGAAAATGAAACAAAAGCGGTAGAGCCCAGTATTTGGAAGCCATCTGAAACCTTGAAAAAAGGAAAATACACCATCGAAATTTATGCCGAAGGGTATAAAATGGGATCGGCTGTATTGGATTTGAAATAAATCGACCAACAGCTGGGAATAACCTACCACTCAAAGAAGTATTCCCAAGTAAACATTAGAAATTTGTAATGTTGTTGGTTGATTCAATTATCTACCAATGTTGATTTGTAGGAAAGCCCCGGAAACGGGGCTTTCTTTTTTTCTATCAGCCCCCAATTATTAAAGCAAAACGCCCTTATCGCCCGACAACATAAAAGGCATCATAAAATTTCCATAACTGCTATTAAATACCAAAATTTTGGTATTTTCCCCACCTAGTTGCTTACCCTAATTTCACGAAATCAAATTGTAGCGCCAGAATAGAATGAGAGAGACTTCACCACTTTCGGTATTGGTTTGCGACGACCATCCCATAGTTTTGGAAGGTCTAGCCGTGATTATCAATCAAGTATCCAAATTTAAATTACTAGAAACTTGTTCTGATGGGAATCAATTAATACGCGCGGTGGATTCATTTCAACCCGATATAATTCTCATCGATGCCAATTTAAAAGAAGAAAACGGATATGATCTGGTTGCACAGATTCGGAACAACTATGCAAATTCTTCCTATAAGCCTACATTGATCATCATTTCTTCTTACTGGGATGATTTTAGTGCAGAAAAAGCAACTTTATATGGTGCTCATGGCTTTATCAACAAATCTATTTCCGCTAATAACTTGCTTACTAAAATTGAAGAAACACACATTCAAAACATTCTCAATAAATCCTTACCAGTAACCTCAATTTTCCCAATAACATCAGAAAACAAAACATCTGCAATAGGAGAAAAAAGAACAACGCAATACCAACTAAAAGAAAATTTAACCAAACGAGAACTCTCCATCATTCAAGAATTAATTACCGGAAAACCAACAAAAACGCTAGCAGACGCACTTTGCATCAGTCCTTACACGCTTGAAACCCACAAAAAGAACATATTCCGAAAACTCAAAGTAAATAGCGTTGGCGAACTCATCGCCTGGTTTCATAACCAATCTAACCTCTCTGACTCTTCGAGTTAACAAACAAACAATCAATAATTTGACGTACTTTACACGTCAATTCTAAAAGCATGTCCCCTCAGCACTTTTATCCAAATTCTTCATCTCCTTTTTTCGGGCGATGGTGGATATGGACCCTGCTAATTATTTTCACATCTTGTAATTCAAATCAAAAAAACGACAAGATAAAAATCATCTATCCCAGCACAACAGAATTGCGGGAACTATCTGATTCTGTTACATTTATCGATGCTAGGAACGCATTTTATCAACCAAAGAAAACCACAGTAAAAGCCATAGATCAGGCGTTGTGGGTGAAACTGCAATTTAGCATCAACAACACCCAGTACTACGCGCTTGAAGTTCCGAATCCAAACATTGATTACATCGCCATATTCCATCCAGATTCCAGCTTACAAAAACCCATTTATGTTTGGGGCGATGAATTAAAAGTTAGTCAGCAAAGTAATAGCATTAATTATCCGGCTAAAGGATTGTATATCGCCAAAGGCAACTATACGTTGTACTTGAAATACATCCACAAAGGGCGATTTTTCCATGGAAGCGTGATGCTCACTCCACAAAAATCCTTTGTAAAAACCTATGGTGTTCAATCTGGAAGGTTTGGAATTTTTTCGGGTATCTGTTTGTTTATTTTCTTGCTAGCCAGCACGTTGGGCATTCTACTACGTAAAAACATCCTAATCTTTTATGCCATTTGGTCGATCACACAATTGACGTATTTCTTAGCAAGTACGGGCTACTTACGATTGTTGTTCTACCCAGAAGTGGCGCAATTCAATAGCATCTTTAGGGCATGTACATCATTATTAGCGCCTCTCACCTTACTATGGGTGATATATTATTACTTAGGCGTTCAGAGAACAATGCCGCGGATTACAAGGGTTATGTGGGTGTTTTCGAGTGCAATTTTGGCATTGATTTTCTATGCATTGATTTGGCCTGCTGAATTTTGGATACACGTACATTTTTGGCTCAAAGTATTATTGGTACTGGTAATTATCCTTTACTTAGCACCCATTGTTTTGTTTTTCACTTTTGCAAAAAAATCACCTTGGAAAGTCGCGGTAACTGCTACTAGTTTCTCTTTGCATTTGGCAGCGGGAATCTATTTAATCAAATTAGAATACAGCAACATCCAATATCATTTCTTGTTGGAAATTGAGCGATTAACTTGGTTGCCGCTAGCAGAATTGGTAATCATGGCAATTGGATTGGGAATGGAAATCACCCGCACCATACGCGAAAAGAACCAGCTGTTAACCGAAAATTTACAATTACAGGTAAAAGCCAGTGAAATCCACGTAAATGCAGTAGAAGCCGAAAGAAAGCGTATAGCGAGCGATTTACACGATCATATCCTTAACCGGATGGACATTTTATCTATGTTATCCCCTTCAGAGAGTACAAGCAGGGAGGAAATCAGGGAAATGATTCAATCGGTTGCGGCAGAAATACGCAATCTGGCTTACGAGATTCACCCACCTTGGATTCAACAACAAAAACTGGAAAACTCCATTCGAGCAGAAATTCAAAACTTTGAAAAGGTATATAAAATTAAGATTTCCGTAGCCTTTTACGATTGGAACCAAGAACCTGGAATTTCTGTAAAAACACATATTTTAAGAATAACACAAGAATTTCTACAGAACACCCAAAAACATGCCCAGGCCAATAACGTCTATATCAACTTCTTTCAGAGAGATAACCAATACGAACTGGATTTTGAAGATGATGGCAAAGGCTATCCTTTATCCCAACAGCCTTCCGGCCTGGGCATCAGCAACGTGTTGGCACGCGTACAAATGATGCAAGGCAAAATCCATATCGATTCTCTTGAAAACAAAGGCGTACACTGGCTCATTGAAATCCCACTGGAAGAACTTACCACCACCTGAGCCCAAAAACCACGCTCCGCGCCCATTCCCCCTGTCCTTAAAACAAAATAAACCTCTTTCCTCCGGGCTTGTTTTATATCGCCCCCCTCAATCAAGCACAAAAACAAAACCGGCTCCTTGCGGAGCCGGCACCTTACTATGAAACACTACTAAAAACCCAGAACCATCGCCACATTGCAATGCGATGGCCCCTTTTGATTTTTCCTATTTGGGACTCTTGGGAACCTCTGGCGCTACCGGTGTAGTGCTGGTCTCCAACTCTTTCAACTTCGCCTTGGCCGCAGTTATCAATTCAGCCATGTCGAAATTCTCAATAATACCATTCCAAGTTGCCTTGGCATTAAACAAATCACCCTCCTTCTTAAACGCATCGCCCAATAACAACAACGCCTTTCCTACCCACAAATCGTATCCGTTAAACTCGTCCAAAATGGCATAACATGAATTCTTACATGCATCCAAACTGTCTTGCTTAAACAACAATTCTGCCTCCAAATACTTCGCCTCCGCCGCAAAACGGTTGTTCTCCTTGCTGTAAATATCTTTCAAATCAGTTAAAGAACTGCCTGTTTTGCCTGTTTGAATATCTGATTTCACCAATACCAATCTGGCCTCAGTTCTCATTTCCTGTGGCGTGGTTGGATCATTGATAATCTTGTTTGACACCGCAACCAACTTTTCTTGGTTATTGCCCTTCACGTAACAATACATCATCGATTTCCAACAGTTTTGACGCTGATCCTTGCTCTTGGTTAACGATTCCAAAATCTCTACATAATCAATAATCTGATCGCAAGTAGCATTATCGCCAGACAACCTCAAAACACTCATAGCAGCATCTTCTTTCATATCGCCACTATTTGCTTTCGCTACAATAGAATATTCCTTTATGGCCTCAGGCTTAGACTTCAATTGCTCATAACTCTGAGCCAAGAAATAATGCGCTTCCATACTAAATGCACCTTTGGGATATTGTTGTAAATAGGTTTCAAAACCTGATTTTGCTAACTTATAATCATCCTTGTCAAACGCATCGTAAGCAGCCTCATAATACAAACTGTCTTGCGCATTATCCGTAATTCCACCTCTTGGTTTCGCCCACTTCACATAATCGCTCGCTTTGCCCATTTCTGAATAAATCTTTCTTACCATCTCATTGGCAGCCTGTGCCTCAGAAGTACCTGTAAAACGATCATACAACTGGGTGTACATATCAATTGATTTGTTATAATCCTTTGATAAATAATATGTTCTACCCAGTGCCGAGTATGCCTTTGCCGCTTGTGGACTGTTGGGGAAACGACTTAAAATAATGTTATAATATTGCTGAGCGTCTAAACTTCTGCCCATCGCCAAATAAGTAGAGGCACATTCATCGTATGCATCTAAAATAAATCGTGAATTGGGATATTCTTCAATCAAACGCTTTAACGACGCTGTTTTATCTTCCGATTTTTCCAATAATCCATAAATCAAAGCACTTTGGTACAACGCATAATCTGCATCCGCACTTTTTTTACCTGAAACATAGGCATAAGCCTTCACCGCTTCAGGCAATTGCTTGGTCATGAAATAGCAATCGCCCAAACGCAAGTAAGCGTCATGAACCAATCGCTCTTCGTATCTGCCGTTGGCAGCTTGGTTGGTAAACTTGGTAAAATACATCGATGCATCGCCATATTGCTTGCCATCGAATTTCACATAACCCATTCCATAATAAGCATAAGGCAGTTCAGGAACGGAAGCAGATCCAGGGTAATCAATAAATTCTTGGTATGCTTTTACCGCTTCATCAATCTGCTTCATTTGCATCAACGATTCCGATTTCCAGAACATCGCCTGGCCCGCTAATTCGGGTTTTGCACGCTTAGATTTACACTTATTGAACAAATCGATAGCTCCCTGAAAATTGCGACTTTTATACAATTCCATACCGCGGGCCAATGTTACACGCTGATACGCTTCTTCGGTAGCTGCATCCAAATCATCCATTGCATCCAACAAAGCCACTGCTTCGCGATAGTTATCTGTGTTGATCAACATACGCGCCTTCATTTTTGTAGCTTCTTTTGCATTGGGCGATTTAGGGAACAACTTCACAAACTTATCTAGCAATGAAATCGCATTATTGTCGCCCAATTGAATGGCCAATTTGGCTTGGTTAAACAATGCCAATTCCGCAATTTCATTGTTGTAGCCGCCGCGGAATGCTTCGGCGTACGCGTTCATGGCTTCTCTGCTGTTTTTCAATCGCAACAACGCATTTCCCAACTGGAAGCTCGCCACTTGAGCGATGCTATCGTTGGTAGCTGCAACGGCGCGCAACCAAGGCAAACTTGTTTGCCTTTACCGTCTAACGATTTGGGATCGATGTTGCGATAATAGCGCAATGCCATGGAATACTTGGCTTTTTTGTAGTAAAAATCGCCCATGGCCAAATTGGCTTCTCCTGCTTTCAACGATTCGGGATGTTCATCCAAGAAATCCTGAACAGAAATAACACCATTGGAATGCTGCGCCATTAACTTACTCATGGCAAGGAAATATTGCGCATCTTCGATGTAATCGCCATACTTATCCACGTTATCTAGGTAAGATTTGAATTGCACAGCGGCGGCGTTGAACCGACCTTCACGATACAATTCTGCTCCACGCTGATAATATACCGCGGGGTAGGAATTCTGCTTGCCGGTTTGGGCGTGAGCATTCAAGGAAATAAATGCCAACAAGGCACAAAGCACCAATCTCATAATTCAAATATAAACGGAAGGCAGGGGTACAAATTGTGTGCTTATTCACCGTAACAAGGAGTGCCGCAAAGATTGTACACAGGGCGAAATCCGCGAAAATACTGGGCATAAAAAAAGCACCCCATTGGAGTGCTTTTCTATTAAATGTTTTTATTCATCTATGAAAACCTTGCGGCTTTCAACAGGCACACATAGTGCTTTTTATGAAAATTAAGCTTTCAAAACTTGCTCAACCAAGGTAGCAGCTTCGTGCAACGCAATTGCGCTATACACTTTCAAACCACTTTCGTCGATAATTCTCTTTGCTTCTTCAGCATTGGTACCTTGCAAACGCACGATAATTGGAATTTGAACATCGCCAATTTTCTTATACGCTTCAACCACACCGTTAGCAACACGATCGCAACGAACGATACCACCGAAGATGTTAATCAAAATCGCTTTTACGTTTGGATCGCTCATGATGATACGGAAACCAGCTTCAACAGTTTCAGCATTGGCAGTACCTCCAACATCAAGGAAGTTAGCAGGCTCACCACCGCTCAACTTGATGATATCCATGGTAGCCATCGCCAAACCCGCTCCGTTTACCATACAACCCACGTTACCGTCTAATTTCACGTAATTCAAGTTGTACTTACCAGCTTCAACCTCTGTAGGATCTTCTTCAGCCAAGTCTCTTAATTCTACGAAATCTTTATGGCGATATAATGCGTTATCGTCTAAGTTTACTTTTGCGTCTACAGCGATGATTCTATCGTCTGAAGTCTTCAACACAGGGTTGATTTCAAACATAGCGCTATCGGTTTCGTCGTAAGCTCTGTACAAAGCAGTTACAAAAGCAACCATTTCTTTGAAAGCTTTACCTTCTAAACCTAAGTTAAAGGCGATTTTTCTTGCTTGGAAAGGTTGCAAACCTACCGCTGGGTTAACCCACTCTTTGTGGATTTTCTCAGGATGAGATTCAGCTACCTCTTCGATATCCATACCACCTTCAGTGGTATAAATGATCACATTTTGCTTTGTTGCGCGATCCAACAAAACGCTCATATAATATTCTTTTGGCTCAGAAGCACCAGGATAGAATACGTCTTGTGCAACCAAAACTTTGCTTACCAATTTACCAGCAGCGCCAGTTTGGATGGTAACCAAAGTACCGCCCAACATATTGTTGGCGATATCGGCAGCTTGATCTGCGTTTTTGGCAACCTGAACACCACGTTGCTCAGAACCTTGAATTTTTCCTTTACCACGGCCACCTGCGTGAATTTGGGCTTTTACCACGCACCAATCGCTTTGGTACTCTTCTTTAACGCGTAAAGCCGCTTCTTTGGCTTGTTCTGGTGTTTCAGCTACAAATCCACCTTGTACAGCCACACCGTACTTTTTAAGGATTTCTTTTGCTTGATACTCGTGAATATTCATGTTATTGCTAATTCAGATTGCTAATTGCGGTGCGAAAATAATTAACTTTGAGGCAATTTCAGCGTTAATTTTCATGTTTTAATGATGGTTTTCTGTGAAAACATAAGAAAAAAGTACGGAGAACTCGAAGTTCTCAAGGGTGTAAGCTTGGAAATTAACCAAGGTGAAATCGCCGCAATCCTTGGCGCCAGTGGCGCTGGCAAGAGTACATTGCTCCAAATTTTGGGCACTTTAGATCAAGCCGATTCCGGTGAAGTGAAATTGAACAATATCTCCTTAAACAAATTAAAAAAATCTGAACTTGCCAAGTTTAGAAACCAGGAAATTGGATTTGTATTTCAATCACACCAACTTATTCCTGAACTAAACGCCATGGAAAACCTCATGCTTCCCGGCATGATCGCCCAAACTTCATCCTCTCAAATGCAAGAAAGAGCAAAAGAATTGCTCGCTTACCTAGGACTTGAAAATAGAGCCAGCCACTTCCCTTCCCAATTATCCGGCGGCGAACAACAGCGCATCGCCATAGGTCGCGCGCTTTTTAATCAACCCAAAGTAATTTTTGCCGATGAACCCACCGGCAATTTGGATTCTGCCAACGCAGAGCATGTGCAAGAATTGTTTTTGCGATTGAAATCCGATTTCCAACAAACCTTTGTGGTTGTTACCCATAACCAATCCATGGCCCAAATCGCAAACCGCGTTTTCACCATGAAAGATGGTGTTTTGGTTTGAACTTAACTTTTCACTCGCGAAATTTTATCATTCGCCCCTCTTTTTTATAAAAAAACTGCCCGCCTCCCAGCGAGCAGTCAATCCTAACTAATATACCTAACAGTATATGGATTCCTTGAAGTAGGCTCCAAACTACCCAAGTGCTGATTTAATTAATCATCAATTTTTAAAATTTTACTGATGATTCATGTTTACAAATTTTCATCAAAACCCATGCATTCTCCCTACGGATTATTTCGCCACCTGTTTAGCGCTTTAGTATTTTTTGCAATCCCTTCGCCGTTGTTGAAACTTTCTAATCAATAACCCCAACACACACATAATTTTTTTAACCCTGTTGTAATTAATCCCAAATAAATTATATAGTTTTACGGAAAATCGCAAAAATCCAATGTCGAAACAGGTACAAGCATATTTCATTGAGCTCCTAAAGAAAACTGCCCCGCCGCATATGAATTTAGCCGAAGAGCTGAGTGAACTACTGCAAGTAAGTCTGGATAGCATCTACAGACGTTTGCGGGGTGAAACAGATTTAACCCTGAGCGAAACATACGCCATCTGCATGCACTACAACATCCCGTTGGAAGCGCTGGCAGAAATCAATTCCGATATGGTTGCGTTTCGCATCAATAAACTTACGCCAGATCCGGAAAGCTTCGCCCAGTACTTGAAAATTTTATCGGGCGATTTGCATTGGATGTCGAAGTTCCCCAACCCCAAACTTATTTACGCAGCAGAAGATTTGCCCGTTTTCTACCATTTTTATTTCTCAAAATTGGCGCGATTTAAAATGGTATATTGGAATAAAAGTTTGTTGAACTCTTATGCGCTGCAGCCCAAAAAGGTTGAAGAAAATCAATTGCCAGATACTTGGAGCGATGCGGTTCCTAAAATTCGCGAGATCTTCATGAACTTCCCAACCATTGAAATCTGGAATGAAGACACCCTGAAAAGTACCTTGCAACAAATACGCTTTTATTGGGAAGCAGGATTCTTCCTCGAAAAACAATCGGTTTTGGAAATTCTCGACGATTGCGATGGTATTGTAAAAATGGCATCAACCATGGCCGAACATGGCAAAAAATTCAATCCCATATCCAACCAAATCATCGATACGCCTTATTCTCTCTACGCTTCAGACTTGATGATCGGTAGCAATACCGCTTTTTTGAAAAGTGATACGCATCAAGCCACCTATATTAGCTACCATAACTTTAACTTTGCTCGCACAAACAACCGATTCTTCAACGAATCTACCGAACAATGGCTTACTACCTTTATGGCAAAAAGCACGTTGTTAAGTACCGTGGCCGAAAAACATAGAAACAAGTTTTTCCAAAAAGTACAAGCGGGCATCGACGAATTGAGACAGGCTGTATTGAGCGCATAACCGCGATTTTACGGGTTGGAAAAAGCAGTAGAAATATTAAAGAAACATTGGGGCTTTGCCGATTTTAGGCCAGACCAAAAACCCATTATTGAAGCCCTTATCCAAAAACAAAACACTTTGGCGCTACTGCCAACCGGCGGAGGAAAAAGCATTTGCTTCCAAGTGCCAGGCATGGTTTTGGGCGGACTAACACTGGTAATTTCACCGCTTATTGCGTTGATGAAAGACCAAGTGGAAGGCCTCAAAAAACGCGATATTCGTGCAACAGCCATCCATTCAGGCTTTTCCAAAGCAGAGGTAAAACAAATTCTTGAAAATGCGCTCCAAGGCCATTATCATTTCCTCTACATCTCACCAGAGCGATTGGCTACTGAGGCATTTCGGGAATACCTCCCCAACCTCAATATCAAATTATTTGTGATTGATGAAGCCCACTGTATTTCTATGTGGGGACCGGATTTCAGGCCCAGTTACCAACTCATCAAGGAGGTAAAAAGCTTGCTACCCGGAATTCCCATTGCGGCCTTCACTGCCAGTGCTCCAAAATGGATACAAACTGATATCATTCAACAACTTACCTTAGAAAATCAATTTGTTTATCAGGGCGATTTTTTTCGCTCCAATCTTATATTTTACAACATCTCCACCGAAAACAAGAGCGGCACTGCCTTGCGTTTATTGAAACGCTCGCAAGGCAGTGCCATTGTTTTCGGCAGCAGCAGAAGAGAGGTGGAAGAAACTTGCAGGTTTTTGCAGGCACAAGGTTTATCGGCCACGTTTTATCATGCGGGGTTGAGTGGCGAGGAACGCAACCTGAGGCAAAGAAATTGGATTCGAAACCAAGCCAGGATTATGGTTTGCACCAATGCCTTCGGCATGGGGGTAGACAAACCCGATGTGCGATTGGTAGTTCACTTGAAACCGCCAAAGAATCCTGAAGATTATTATCAGGAGGCGGGCCGAGCCGGCAGGGATGGCAACCCCGCGCATGGGATTTTGTTGCATCAGCCTAGCGATTGGCTTACCATCAAAGAACAGATTATTCAACAACATCCTCCGAAGGAGGTGTTGGAGCGAATGTACCATATCACGGCCAACGCGTTGCAGTTGGCACCCGGGAATGGAGCCGGTGAACCCCATCATATCAACCCGGTTGCCGTAGCTGAAAAGTACCATCTCAAACTCAGCGAATATATCATTGGCCTTAAAGCGTTGGAGGTTTGTAAGCAAATCCGCTTCCTCGAATCCAGTTGGATGCCATCACGCGTACAATTCATCGCCAGTTACCAAGAAGTGTACGACTTACGCATCCGCAAATCCACATTAAGCGACCTCACCGATGTGCTGCTTCGATCCCATGGCGGTATTTTTGAACATCCCGTTGTGATTCAAGAAGCCCAATTGGCCAAGCGATTAAGGCTAGCAGAAGTGGAAATCAAACGACAGTTGAATCAGCTAAAACAAATGCGATTGATGGAATATTGGCCGCAATCAGATTTACCCAGTGTGATGTTTCTGGAAGGGCGATCCATGTATCCCAGTATCGATATACAAGCCATAGAAATCCTGAAAACCCGCAAATTGGAAGCATTTCAACACCTGCATGAATACGCCCACCAAAATGCCTGTCGCTCCGCATTCTGGCAACACTATTTCCAACCCGAAAAAACGGATTCAAACTTCCAATGCGGAAAATGTGATGTTTGCAAAAGCAAAGTATCCAGCAATTCAAAGCGCCAAACGGATACATCATCCAGTGAAAGTACCGTTGTTGCCGCCAACCTTGAAAACGCTGGTGCCGATCACCCTAATACCATTGAAAACACAGAATTTGCTATACACCAATGGATAGAAAGTTATTTTGACGACCACAACCAAAGCAGCACGGAAGACATTCAATCGGCATTGGAATTAGATGGGCAATTGGAATGGGGCGATAATTTCTGGACTGTATTTCAAAGTTGGGTTGATGCGGGTAAAATTGAAAAACTCAGCAACAACCAATGGCAATGGTGTGAGGATTGAGGGGAAAAATCTATTTTCGCAAGGTTAAACTACCGTAAAAAACACCATGAGTGCATCGCCCAGAAAAAAAATCCTATTTACGGTAACCAACGATTTGAACCACGATCAACGGATGATTCGGATTTGTGGAACCTTACAAGAGGCGGGCTATGAGGTTACATTAATTGGTAGAAAATTAAAGAAATCAAAACCACTCAACAAACAGAATTTCAATCAATTAAGAATGAATTTATGGTTTGAAAGTGGCAAATTATTTTACCTACACTACAATATTAGTTTACTTTGGAAATTGCTTTGGATGCCTTGTGATGCTATTTGCAGCATTGATTTAGACAGTGCAGTTCCCGGAATATTAGTGGCAAAACTGAGGGGGAAGGGGCATTTTTTCGATGCCCATGAAATGTTCCCTTATGTGCCTGAGGTGCAACGGAGAAAAGGGATTCAACGGATTTGGTTGGGCATCGAAAAATGGGTGTTTAAAAACACCCAAGTTGCGTACACTGTGGGTACTGCGTTGGCCAATCATTTCCATAAAACCTATCACAAATCTGTGGAGGTGGTACGCAACATGCCCCTGAAACAGGAGCAGATAAGGCTACCGTTTTCACACCATCTTCCCGCGGCCTTGGAAAACAAACCCTATTTGTTGTACCAAGGCGCCCTCAATGAAGGCCGCGGACTAGAACCACTGCTGCATGCCATGCAACAAATTTCCATCCCATTGGTTATTGCAGGAGAAGGTGATTTGAGCATCTCGTTGCGGCAATTGGCAGCAACCTTACAATTGCATCACGTGCATTTTGTTGGCCAAATTCCTCCCGCCGATTTACCCGCCATTACATCCCATGCCTGGCTGGGAATCAATGTGAGCGACAACGTAGGATTGAGCTATTATTTGTCGTTAAACAACAAATTCTTCGATTACATTCAAAGCGGCTTGCCCAGTATCATCAATCGCTTCCCTGAATACGAACAACTTTTGCAAATTCATCAAACCGGGTGGCTCTGCGATGCCAATAGTGAAGAAATCGCCCATACCATTCTACAAATCCAGCAACAACCTGAAAACTACCAACGAGTAAAATCACAGTGTTTGCAAGCCGCCCAAACTTGGAATTGGGAAAATGAGAAGCAACATTTGATTCAATTGTATAACAATTACTTTTCCTAAATCGGATCGCCAAATCCTATCCGAAACATGTATTTTTGCATCGCCCATGACGCAAGAAAATCTGTTGGCAGAAAACCCAAAATCCACCGTCAATGCATCGCACCAAAAAAAAGTGCACGTAATTGCATTTGACTTGCCCTACCCACCGGATTATGGCGGCGCCACAGATATCTACCACAAAGTAAGAAGCTTGCATGAATTGGGCATGGAAGTGATTTTGCATATTTTCTTGTATCGCGGCAAAAAACCTGCTGCAGAATTGGAAAGCATCACCTCCGAAACCCATTATTATTTCCGCAAAACTTGGGTAAACCCCTTCTGGGGCAAACAACCCTATGTAGTTTCTACCCGCAAATCCAAAAAGTTGCTGGAAAGATTGCTACAGGATAATCATCCCATTTTGTTCGAAGGACTGCATACAACAGCATACCTCACCCATCCGCAATTGGCCAACCGCAACAAAGTGGTTAGGGCCCATAACGTAGAACATCATTATTATCGCGCTTTGGGCGATGCCGAATTACGCACTTGGAAAAAGCAATTTTTCTACCTGGAAGCCAAGCGCCTAGAGCGATACGAAAAAGTACTTACCCACGCCAATGCCATTGCCGCAATATCGCCCATGGAAACCAACTACTTCCAGAAAACCTACGGCAAAACCCATTACATCCCCGCCTTCCATTCCAATGGAGATGTTGTATCAAAAACTGGTAAAGGTGAATATGTGTTGTACCACGGCAACTTAGGAATTCCAGAAAATGATAGGGCTGCACGTTATTTGGCGGAATATGTATTTCCTAAGTTAAGCATCCCTTGTATCATCGCCGGATCCAAACCATCTTCCGCACTACAAGATGCTGTAAATCAATCCAATAACATCCTACTTGAAGCCAATCTCAGTGCCGAGAAAATCTTCCAACGGGTTCAAGATGCACATGTAAATGTGTTGGTAACATTTCAATCTACTGGCATCAAATTGAAATTACTCAATTCTTTGTATCGCGGCAGATTTATTGTAGCCAATACGCCCATGGTGGATGAAACTCAACTCGAATCTTTGTGCTTCATTGGCGATTCACCCAATTTCATAGCCCAACAAATTGATCATTTGCTGAATCAAGATTTCACTGAAAAAGATATCGAAGCGCGAAAATCACTGCTTTCCCAAACATTCAATAATCACCATAACGCCCAATTGCTCTCCGATTTACTGCAATAATTTCAGTCGAATCAAAACTGCACTTCCTACCTCAATCGTTAGAGCTACAACCTCACTTCTGCCTTACTCCACTACCCATTTTTTTGTTTCGGGCGATGAGGATATCCGGATAAAGTATATTCCCGATTCAGGTGCCTGAATATGCACCAGCTGCTGCATTTCAATTAGCGCAACCCGATGAATCACAGCCCCATTAATCCCAATTATTTCCAGAAATTCGCCATTCCCGCCGCCAACATTAACGCCACTTGCCGCACCGGCCCTACCCTTTTCACCAACTCTCAGCCAGCCCCATTCTCCAGCCTTTATCGGATTCGGATACACCATTATCCCCATCTCTTTTCCCCAATCTACAACACCCAAATTCCCAATTTTCACCTGCCCAACCTCTATCGTGTCGGCACAGCCAGCGTATTCCGCAATTACCCGTGGGTAAAACCTTCCTGAGTCCAAATAAACATAACTGGCAACTGCCCCACTGCCAGTATCCAATCCCAACGCCCCATTATCACCAAATTTCCACTTGTAAACCGCCGCATTCCCCAATCGGTTGCTGGCAGTAAAATCAACCTTCTGCGGACTGTTCCCCTGCATCGGGCTGGCCGTTGTTACCACATCCAACACCGCAGTTTTAATCTCCAAATTGGCCAACATCCGCGTATCACAACCCATTCCATCTTTCACAAAATACCACACCCGGTAACTTTGGCTTTTTGAGTTTCGGGGTGATAACCGCCCACTACTGTCCATATCCAAATCCTTCGTTGACCCTACCCATTTCCCCTTTGTGTTTTTCACACCAAACAATTGATTCATATTCAATTGCTTTTGTTCCTTACAAATCGCAGGTACTGCACTTGCCATCGTTTCTACCGTATCAACAACCCAAATTGTGTCTTCCTTATTGAATTTACATTGTGTTTGCGGGTTTTCATAGGCGTAGTTCAAAATCACTCGATGCGGATATTTTCCAAATGTATCCAACTTCAAACCGCTGCCCCCACCCTGATCATGGTTCATTGTTCCACCTTTTGGCAAACCCAAAATTTGATCAACATCATAGCGTTGCATGCCTTTGCACAATACTGCTGGCTTATTTTTTAAGTCCAACTCAGTGGTGTCTATGGATATGGTTGTGGTAAATCCTGTTTCACACCCTTGGTCGGATATAAATTCAGATTCAACCCTGTATTTAGCTTGTTGGTAGTAATAGGAAAACAAACTATCGATTTGCGCAAATTCCACATTGTTTAACGCATCATAAACAACGTATTTGCCCAAATAATACCGATTCTCTTTTGCTTGAAATGCGCCAAGGGTTAAGGTATCTTTTCTGCAACTAAATAATTGACTTTCTTGCTTCAATCCGTAAACGCCATCCAATGGAAGCTCAAATTGTTTGGTATACATGCATCCACTATCGTCTTTGAGTGTTAAGCGCAAACTACTCGGCCCTGAAAAACTCCTAAAAAATGTATCTTTTAACGACAGCATTGAATCGGCATCCCATACATATTTTACCTTGCCTTTGAATTTCTTAATGCCTGTGGCAATATAAAACTTACTAGAATCATTCAAGCAAACGGTTTTGCGGTTTAAGTCAAAATCCAATCCTGGCCAATGCTGCTTCATGTCGATCGAATCTATCAATGTTTTGCTTGAACATGTACAAGACGATTTCTTACTAGACACAACACATCTTACATAGTATTTATCTGCTTGCATCCCATTAAATCTAAGGGTATCGGAGGCGGATGAATATATGTACATCGACTTCAAAGTGCCTTTATACACATACCAATTGCATTTTATTTCGATATCAGAATTGGTATCTTTCACGGTTGACAGCATATTGTTACAACCGTTGGTTTCCAAATTCATTTTAGGCTGCAAGGGTTTATGTATATAAACCAAGGTAGACCTCGCTGCTTCTCCTGTTTTGCGGGTTGAATCACCATTCACGCGCAAGGTTACAACGCCTGGTGTTGGAGAATAATCGCCAGTTTTGGCCACTACTTTCAACTTAAAAGTTGGCGATGAATTTCCAGTGCTATAATCTACCAATACGGATGATGGGTAATTCCCATCTGTGCTTCCTACGTATTTATAAGGGGTTGAGATGTTGGTTGATTTTATGATCGAAATAGATGAATCGCCCTCACATATATCCAACTTCTGCGGCATCGTAAACACCGGAAATCGTATACCATCAGCATCGGAAACAGGCCTAGTAAATCCACCTACTGTTTCTGCATCTTGATACAAACTTACATACCCAAAATACCGCCAATTACCCAACGAATCCTTTCGAAATTGATGCACTCTAATTACATAAGTAACTAATTGATATCGCGTATTTACAAAGACAATATCACCCGTTTGTGAATTCAAATACAACCCCTGAGGTTTGGCAGCAGTTGGCTTTGGTGGGCAAGAATTACTGCTATCTAAACAAAAAATTGAAAATGGAACAGAACTGGAAAACCCAGGATTATAGATAACCTTGATTGTCGAATCTCTCAAAGAAGATTCAGGTTGTACAAATTCAAAATATAGGCTGTCACCATAAATCCCATAAGCCCCTGGATTATAGGATTGAACACCGTAATCATAATTATTATCTTGAACACCAAACTTTGTAAACGCCACATGATTAAATCCCATTAATGACTCATTGACATTCAACGCGTCTAGGTATACCCGCGTTGAAAATGAACGTGTAGGACAAGTCATAATATTGTCATAACTATCTTTTCTATACCCCATACTACCTAAATTCCAAAAGAAATTCATGGCATCACATTTAAAATCAACGAACCTAGAGGAACCTTGGAAGTTTTTAAAAGATTGAGTAGAAATATCCACAGTACATTTAAACACCCTTAAATAATACTTTGTAAAAAAATAGCCGGAGACAGCTGTATCATTTTTTATAGCAGAAGTATAATAAAAAGCTTTCACAAATTGAGGCTTTAATGTCAAGTATTTCCCCAGTGAATTATATGATCTCAGCATTATTACGGTATCTCCAATTGCTCTTTCTAAATGCGTTTTGCCCAATATCTGTCCTTCTCGCACGGCAACAAGCACATTGCACAATACCTCAACTTTAGCGTTAGAAATTTTCTTCACAGTAATCCAACCGCCGGCATTTCCAGCAGAATAATCTATATAACTATTTGACATTGCCTGTTGAATTAACAACAAAAACAAAACAACAAATGAGACCAAGCCTTTAAAAGCTTTCATATTGATATTATTTTTCAATAGTCCCAACATTTACTAATTAATCTATAAATCAACAGACATTTAAAATTAGTAATGCGCGGCTTTACTAATGAAAATAATTATTATTTATTAAAACCCTTACAACTGGTAAAGGTAACCTAGGCCGAAAACCCAGGAATTCTGCCAAGCACTGGCACCCGGCTTCACTAAGTCTTTGTCGAATATGCTTATCACCGTATAGTTGATATTCACATACTTGTTAATCTTGGCCACAAATGCAAAATCAATACGCGAATCCAGCACCGCTTCTTTTGCGTAATATGGCGCAAAACCCAGATAGTTAAATTTGATTTTATACTTATTCTTAGGACCAAAATCGGCATTGTAACCCAATTGGGTTTGAACCCCTAACTGATTGTTGATATACGCGCCTCTAGGCACACGGGCAATCACTTCCTCTTTCCGGATATCGTACAAATTCTGGTTCAATACGTAGGTTTGTTTTAGCGTAAAATACCCCATACGCACATAAAACCGGTTGCTAGGTTTAAATTCCAAACCTAGGGCCATTTGGGAAACACCCTGACTTAAAAACGAACTATTTAAAGTACCAAATTCTACCCCATTGGCATTTCGAGCGTATTTATAACCATTTAACAACTGTGTTTGAAAGTTCAAACCGCCATATACACTCAGTTGGTTATTTTGCTTAAACACATGACCGAACTTACTGTCTAAGAACACGTTATCCAAGTTCTTTTTGGTAATCCAATAGCGAATTCCTGCATTATCAAGCTGCCGTGACCTTACCCCGCCCACGTTTATTTTAAACACGTTATCGAAGTTGGTATGCTCGCGTTTTACTTGCGCAAATGCGTTGATAAATCCGTTGCCAATGTAATTGTTGGAACTACCTCCACTCCAGTTGGGAGAAGATTGTGCAATAGAAAAGTTCGATCCAAAATCGGCCCCATAATAAAGAATTCTTCGTGCATTGGAATCTTTGTGATACGGCGAATTGGTAGGTACTGCTGTATAAATTGAATACGGCGATTGCAGCGACAACGGTTTGGCAGTCATAGCGGCATTCGCAGCTACAGACGGCAACATCCCCATCGCCCATTCTACGGTTGATCCAATTAATGCGAACAGCAACATGCTTTAAGCTAATTGCAAATATCGAAAGAAATTCAATGGCGATAAAAACAGCCTAACGGCTTGTACACTCCATTATACAAAGAAGGAGAACTTAAGCGCCGGCAGACTTGCTGGAAGCACGCTTTCTATCGTTCTCATCCAACAAAATCTTTCTGATTCTCAAGCTTTCAGGCGTAACTTCCACGTACTCATCCTCCTGGATGTATTCCATGGCTTCTTCCAAGGTAAATTCTCTTGGTGGCGCTAACATCGCGTTATCGTCTTTACCTGCAGCACGGAAGTTTGTTAATTGCTTAGCCGTACACAAGTTAATCACCAAGTCACCTGGCTTGATATGCTCACCAACAATCATACCTGTATAAACTTCAGTACCTGGGTGAATAAAGAATCCGCCTCTGTCTTTCAATTTATCCATACTATAACCGGTTGCTGCGCCCTTATCTTTAGAAATCAACACACCATTGATACGGGTTGGCATTGCGCCTTTCCAAGGCTCATATCCTTTTAAACGGTGAGCCATAATGGCTTCACCTTGGGTAGCTGTAAGCAAATTGTTACGCAAACCAATCAAACCGCGTGAAGGAATTTCAAACTCCAAACGAACCATATCGCCCTTTGGCAACATGCTTACCATTTCGCCCTTACGCTGACTTACTTGCTCAATTACTTTACCACTATGATGCTCAGGAACATCAACAGTTAACACTTCTACTGGCTCGCTCTTCACACCGTCGATCTCTTTCAAAATTACGCGAGGCTGACCTACTTGCAATTCATATCCTTCTCTTCTCATGGTTTCAACCAATACACCCAAGTGCATTACACCTCTACCATATACCAAGAATTGGTCTGCACTGTTGGTTTCTTCAACACGCAAAGCCAAGTTTTTCTCCATTTCCTTCATCAAACGCTCACGTACTTTTTGCGAAGTAACGTGCTTACCCTCTTTACCAAAGAAAGGAGAGTTATTGATGGCGAACAACATACTCATAGTTGGCTCGTCAATTTTCAACGCTGGCAACGCCTCTGGCTTTTCCAAATCAGCCATTGTATCGCCAATTTCGAAATTCTCCAATCCTGTTACCGCGCAAATATCTCCGGCATGAACCTCTTCCACACGGGTACGGCCCAAACCACTAAATACATAAAGCTCTTTAATACGGTGCTTCTCAACTTTACCATCGCGCTTCACCAAACTCACTGGCATGTTTTCGCGGATGCTTCCACGCTTCAATCTTCCAATGGCGATACGACCTGTATAGCTAGAATAATCCAAACTAGTTACCTGCATTTGGATAGAACCTTCTTCTACAACTGGCTCAGGAATTACTTCCAAAATGGTATCCATTAAGTAAGTAAGATCTTCTGTAGGCTTGCTCCATTCTGGGCCAAACCAACCCTGCTTACCAGAACCATAAACTGTTGTGAAATCCAACTGCTCTTCTGTAGCACCCAAGTTAAAGAAAAGATCAAAAATCTCGTCGTGGGTTTTATCAGGATCACAGTTTGGCTTATCTACTTTGTTGATTACTACAATGGCCTTCTTTCCCAAAGAAAGAGCCTTTTGCAATACAAAACGGGTTTGAGGCATAGGACCTTCAAAAGCGTCTACCAACAAGATTACACCATCAGCCATATTCAACACACGCTCTACTTCACCACCAAAATCGGCGTGACCGGGAGTGTCGATAATATTTACTTTAATTCCTTTCCATTGAACACTTACGTTTTTCGCCAAAATGGTGATACCGCGCTCGCGCTCCAAATCGTTGTTGTCGAGAATCAACTCTCCAACCTCCTGATTCTCTCTGAATAAACGTGATTGGTGCATCATTTTGTCAACCAATGTTGTTTTTCCATGGTCTACGTGAGCGATAATAGCGATGTTCCTAATTGCAAGTGACATTTTCTAATAAAAAAGTCCGCGAATTTCGTGATTTTTCCCCGAAATACCGCATTATCAGTTTATTAATTGAAAATAATCGTTAAACGGGAAATGCCCAGTTACCCAACAACCCATCCAAATTCAAATCTCAAAATACCAAGTTTTTGGTATTGGCTGTTATAGAAATTTCGAATTATTTCTCGTTCCAAACCTTAGTTTTCTTTCAATCACCGATAAAATCAGCAATTGTTTGACAAGCTTAAAGTTAACCATACCCGTTCACCTATTAAACATGAGAAAAAACCGATTATTATTAGTTTTTCTGGCGATTTTCATCGCCCAAAATGCGAATGCCCAAAATTGCCACCCAAACTTGTACACCGGTTGGCAATACATCAGCGGACCTAATGCCAATTTGAAATTATTCATGAATATTGGATGCGCCGTAGAATTAGAAGGCTTCGCTTTCAATGACGTAACTGTTTCTGGCAACTTCAATAATTGCATCCAAATCGACCGCAGCAAGGTGATGTATAAAGGAATTGAATATACCCAAACCCAATATCCAGATTTATTCATTGGCTTCAACCCCAGCATCGATTGGGCCACAGTTGGATTCAGTGCCACATATCAATTTAACAACAAAACCATTCGTATTTCCGAACCCGTAGTTTATTCCGGTCATAGCTTCTCCAATTTGGTAAGTTTTTGGACCATGGAAGAAATGGAGCAATGGAAACGCAACAATCCCAACTTCACCGTAAAACGCTCCGATTTTTCGTTTAGCAATTTCAAGGTAGGCGATATCACGTTCGAAAATTGCAGCGACATTATCAGCAAAATTCAAGCACTAGAATCACAAAAACAGAAAAAAACAAAACTCGACGAACTCTATAAGAACGCTACAACTGATTACAATAGCAACCAATTAGACGCCGCCATGCAAAAAGTGCGAGAAGGCCTTTCTATCATTAACACTTATAATATTCAGGATCCGAGATTTGATGATTTAAAAAAGAAAATTGAAGATAAAATCGCCAACGACAAGAAAAAAGATATCAGCAACAAATTAGACGATTTGTACAACAAGGCTTCTAAAGCGGCTGATGCAAATGATAAGAATGGGGCGATGGGTTACATCAACGAAGCCGAACAAATTATAAAAAACGAACAACTTACAGATACAAGATTTGCTGATTTACGCAAAAAATTGGATCAGGCTAGCGCAAACAGTACAAATAAAACATCGTCAGCTGATACCGCAAAAACTTCTGAAGACGCCGCAAAAAAATCCGAATCTAACAGCTCCAGTTCAGACCAAAACAGCAGCATGAGCCAAGATGCTCCGCCCTCACAACCTGAAGGTCCTACGCAAGCCGAAATTGAAGCGCAGCAAGAGCGCGAACGTTTGAATCGAATGAATGATTACTACAACGAAAGAAATGCCGCCATCAGCCAAAACACTGAATTGGCAGCCAGCAGCGCCACCCAATTATTGCTGATTTATTATGGCTTGGGCACTTTGATCTACGACAATTTAGACAAGCAGCCAGGAAATATCATTAGCGCTCCGGGCTCCGCTTTTGAGATGCAATTGGGTTATTCCATCAGCTCATACCCCATGTTTATCAATGTTACCGACGAAGTATATGATGGTTACAATTACACGTACGACAATTATTCCGAAGTGCGAAATCCATTCAGTTTAAATATGAATTTGATTACCAACGTATGGTTTCTGCGTGCGCGCAACCTAGGATTTGCCGCAACAGCGCATGGCACATTGGGCCAAGGTTTGTATTTCCAAAATTTCCAATCGGCTTTAAATGGCGGTTTAAAAGCCTATGCCGGAATAAAAGGTTTACAATTTTGTGGCGAATACCTAATGGGGGCCCGCAATTTTAGATACAACGATTGGATTGATGCAAAAAAAGTTCAGAAAGGCAGAAGCCAATTAAAATATCACCAGTTGAAAGCCGGAATCCGATACACCACTGAAACCGAATGGAACGGAACTACACTTTTGAATATCGAATTCATGCCCATGTTTGAAGCCTATAGAGGCGTCAACTACCTAACCAACGGCAGCTTCCCCATGGGTGTTACTTGGAAAAAAGGCATTGAAATGAGTTTGAAATTCGACAATCGCATGAGTTTTATCCTACAAGTAAGCGAGCAATATCCGCATAAAGGAAAAGATTTATACGGCTTCAAAACTTATCCCAAATGGTACAGTACCGGATTTTCATTAAGTGTATTACGAAACATTGAATTTTACGACAATCAACTGCCATTGATGAGCAAATCCAACATCAACTACTATTTAAGTTCTTTAACCGGCGATGAGATACGCTTTTTATCGCCTGCAGTTGAATATTTAACCCCAAGCAGTAAACTCACCAATGCTAGGCCTTCAATTCAATCGATCAAAGCTTTTGAATACCGCCACAATGAAGAAATTTCAGAATCGGCAACGGTAGGAATTGGCGGCAATTTGGGTTATTCTACTTTGGTGTTTCAAAATAAATCCAACAGTAACATCAGCTTTTTATCGCCCGAAACGGAAAATACGATTAGCTCCGTATATATTTCCGTGCCCGCAGAAATCAAACTTTACATGCCCACTGATTATAATGTGCGGCGATGGATGTCGGTTGGCGCTACTTACCGCAAAAACCTGTACACGATGTACACCTATCGCGCGGCGTCATCCGATGCTAGTAAAGCTAATTTTGCCACCAAATTACCCGTTACCACCGATGGACTATTTTGGACAGCCTCTATTGGAATGGATTACGTAGTTGGCAATTCTGTTATGACCTGCGGGCTGCAATACAAGCGTTCATTGAAATTATTGACATCGGAAGACAAAACCCGTTTACAGGGTTTAGAACTTGTATTTGGCGTAAAAATTTAAAAACATGCGAATTTCAAAACTTACAATATTTTGTATTGGGGCGATTTCCGCCTTACAACTGAATGCACAAATTGATATTAAAGACATGTTAGTAAGCAACGTGGGAAGTCAATATAGTTCCAGTATTGGCGGATGTTTCCAAGCATTACCTACCCGGAAAAACACTTTACCGGTAACTGGCGGGAACATTAACAATGCTGCGGGAAGTTTCAAACCCGACACGGCTCTTTCACTTGGAATTTGTGGTTCGTTGGCTTTTTCACCCTACATGAGCAACCATGCTTTTTACCAATTCTCTGCTGATGGTAGTGCCGACTGGCTGGATCAAGGCAGCGGATACCATTTAAATCTCAGACATTTGATTGGCATGGGTTATCAGCGGTTCTTTTTTCTCATCGAATGGAGCAATGCAAAAAAGCAATTTTCATATAACTACAAGAAGGTAACTTCTTCTTATGCGAGTTATGGCGATTACAACTTAGAGGTGGCGAATTCTTCGTATAAATCCAATCGATTTGGTGCTGGAGTTCGCGTTTATTTTGGCGATTATTCAACCATTTACAACAATTACCACTATTTGGAATTGATGCGTCTTAAAGAAACTTTTTACGCCCCAACGGTTGCAGAATCTGCAGGTTATCGTTTGGCATACAACCACAATTCTTTCGGTTTGCATGTTGAGTATTTTCCCAAGCATTTGGCAAGGGGAATCAATTACACTACCACTTTGGTACCCAATCTTACCCAAACAGGCTTGATGTTTCAATTAGGATGTAGTGTAAGATTTAATTCTTCCAGAAAAATCAATTTGCCGTTATAAATAAAAAGACCGCCCCTTGAGGCGGTCTTTACACATCTTAAAAAAGGATTTTTACTTTACGATCACAACTGACTCACTAGCACCCAATTGCACATCTTTCAATTGGTAAACGCCAGCTGCAATGCCCGAAATATTCAATTCCATAGACTTTCCATTTTGCAAATCGTTGCCTAAAACCGAAAATTCTCTGATTGTTTTTCCTTGCATATCCAATAGTTGAAACTTTTGCATACTTGCAGGAACTGCCAATGCTTCAGTATTTACAGAAACAAATAATTGTTGCTTTGCAGGATTAGGGTAAACATTCCAAACACTAGCAAAAGCTGGAGCTTTAACGCTGTTGGCTTTTAACGTAACAGCATTGCGCATAACGCTCATAACTGGATCAGTTACAAACCAAGCGTCGAACCCAACGTGCACCATTCCAAATACGGCATTATCACCCAATGGATTGGTTGGCGATGAATAATTCACTTCCACACCATCTTTCATGTAAACCACACCCAAGTCTGAGCAAAACCAAGGTTCAGCATTGGTATCAAATTGTACATCATACAAATAACTGAACTTCATTTTCATAGAATTGCTGGAATAATTTGTCCAAGTACCATTCTTCAATACCGCATACCCACCATAATAACCCAAGTACACATCGCCAGCTTTGTTGCTGCGAACTACAGTTAAAAAGTCGTTATCAAAAGTTGTTAAACTAGCTTTTATTGTTGTAAAATTGGTTCCATCATATTTCACCAATCCACCGCCCCAAGTGATTGCCCAAAGGTTGCCGTTTTTATCGCAATGAACACCAAAAATACCATCTGCAGGCACTTTACCAGAAGCCTTATTGTAAGTAGTTGAAGTCATTCCATCGAATTTCACCAAACCGCTATCGGTAGCAAGCCAGATTACGTCGTTTTTATCAATAGCGATATCGTAGATATAAGCATCAGGGAAGTTTGAAGTAAACATATCAAAGTTCTCCCAAGTGCTTGGCGCTGTAAATTTGATTAAGCCCGCGCTGAATGCAATCCAAACATTGTTTTTAGAATCAAATTCAATATCCAACATATAATCATCCATGATACCTGTACCATTTGAATTATAGGTTGTCCAATTTTTTCCATCGTATTTATAAATTGCGGCATATCCTGCTACCCAAACATTTCCGGCAGCATCTTTTTTAATGGAATATGTTCCAGCAGTTTCAAGCACACCCGCATCAGCAGGGCTTAACTTTGTCCAGGTATTATTTTTCCCAACACTCAAACCATGATTTTTATGCGAAGTATAAATTTCACCTTGGTATCCTGTTAAAGTGAACACAGCATCAGATTGTAAGCCTTCATTAGGACCTACAGTAGAGAAGCTGCTACCGTCATAAATCGCCAATCCTCCACCTTCACCGGCGATATACACTTTACCACCCAACACCATGATATCATTGATTTGATTCATGTAGAAGCCCATGTCAAAGCCCATGTATTGTTTAGATACGCCACCTTTCACTTCATAAAATCCATGATTCTGGGTTCCGATATACATGTTACCAGCAGCATTAAATTTAATGGCCTGAACTTGAACATAATCAACAGTATCCAAACCAAAATCTGTGCGGGTAGACCAGGCAGAACCATTATAGGTCCAAATTTCCTTACCAAATCCACCAAACCACGGATTGTTATTTTTATCGATGCCGCAGGTTAATGGGTAATCGTTAAAAAATCCAGCAGATTTGGTTTCATTGTAAGACGTCCAACTACCGTTTTTATAACGGTGAACCCCAGGATATTGCACAACCCAAACATCGCCATTAGAAGCAACGTCTACGCGGGTTATTTCATTGGTAGTAAAACTTGCATTGGCTCTGGTAAAAGTTTCCCAACCGCCAGTAATGGAGTGCATCAAACCAGAATCAGTGCCTACCCACAAGCTTCCATCAGGAGCAACGGCGATAGAACTAATGTGGTTGCTAACCAATTTGTTTTTGAAATAATTGTAACTGGTAAATGAGTTACCAGAACGCGATAGTAATCCATCATCAGTTGTACCAAACCAGAAATTGCCAGTAGAATCTGCGGCGGCACAAGTAATCTTTGCCATACCATTTCCGTAGAAAGATTCCCAGGTTTGAGCTTGTAAAGCTGGGGCGATAAATGCCCAACCAAGACTCAAATAAATGAGTATTTTTTTCTTCATGCGCTTCAAAATTAATGATTTAGCCGCTTTTGAACAAATTTCATGCCTTTCATCTTAACTTTGCGGCTCTATTCTATGGCCTACGAATCGGAAATATCCAAAAGAAAAACTTTCGCCATTATCGCTCACCCAGACGCCGGTAAAACTACTTTAACAGAGAAGTTTTTGTTGTTTGGCGGACAGATACAAACCGCCGGTGCAGTTAAAAGCAACAAAATCACCAAAGCCACCACTTCGGATTTCATGGAAATTGAAAAACAAAGAGGTATTTCGGTTGCTACATCGGTAATGACCTTTGAATACAAAGGCAAAATGGTGAACATTCTCGATACACCGGGTCACAAAGACTTCGCCGAAGATACATATCGAACATTAACTGCGGTTGATAGTGTAATTTTGGTGGTAGACTGCGTAAAAGGTGTAGAGGAACAAACCGAAAAACTCATGGAAGTTTGCAGGATGCGCGATACGCCGGTTATCATTTTTGTGAACAAAATGGACCGTGAGGGTAAAGATCCATTCGATTTATTAGAAGAATTAGAAGGCAAACTCAATATTGGCGTGCATCCCATGAGTTGGCCCATCAACGGCGGTAAGGAATTTAAAGGTGTTTACTTACTCCCTACCCAATCGTTGAATTTGTTTGAAAGCACAAAAACAAAAGTAGCGGACGATGTTATTAAGATTAACGGACTTTCAGACAAGCAGTTAGACCAAATACTCCCTGCCAAAGACGTTGAAAAATTAAGGGAAGACGCAGAGTTACTGGAAGGTGTTTATGGCGATTTAGACAGTCAGGATTACCTAACAGGAACTACCGCTCCCGTTTTCTTTGGATCGGCGTTAAACAACTTTGGTATCCAAGAAATGTTGGATACATTTATTGAAATCGCCCCGAATCCCAAAGCCCGCGTTACTTCTACCCGTGAAGTGGAGCCTACTGAAACCAAGTTTAGCGGATTTGTATTTAAAATTCACGCCAACTTAGATCCCCGTCACCGCGATCGCATTGCGTTTTTGCGCGTTTGCAGTGGAAAATTCGAAAGAAATAAAAACTATAAACACGTTCGATTAGAAAAGCAATTCAAATTCGCCAATCCGTACATGTTTATGGCACAAAGCAAGGAAGTAATGGACTCTGCATTTCCGGGTGATGTGGTGGGTTTATACGATACTGGTAATTTTAAAATTGGCGATACTTTAAGCGAAGGTGAAAACTTCATGTTCAAAGGAATTCCAAGCTTCTCCCCTGAAATTTTCAAGGAATTGATCAATACAGATCCGATGAAAAGCAAGCAGTTAGAAAAAGGAATTGAGCAATTAACAGATGAAGGTTTGGCCAGCTTATTTGTTCAAGAATTGGGCAACAGAAGATTCGTTGGAACCGTGGGTGAACTGCAGTTTGAGGTGTTACAATATCGCCTTGAACACGAATACGGAGCCAAATGTAGATTTGAAGCCCGCTCCATCCACAAAGCTTGCTGGTTAAGCGGTTCGGAAGCCGATTTGAAAGATTTTATGAAATATCGCCAGAATAATATCGCTTATGACAAAGACAAAAACCCAGTGTTTTTGGCCGAAACAGCGTTTATTCTCAAAATGGCGGAAGACAAATATCCTGATATCACCTTCCACACTACAAGCGAATTTAAGGTGTAAATATCCTATCTTCGCATCATCATTTGAATACCATCATCATGAAATTCGATATTGTTGTTATTGGCAGCGGACCTGGTGGCTATGTAGCAGCCATCCGTGCCTCTCAGTTGGGCAAAAAAGTTGCCATCATCGAGAAAGCCGATTTAGGCGGCGTTTGTTTGAACTGGGGTTGTATCCCAACCAAAGCGCTTTTGAAAAGTGCTCAGGTGTTTGATTATATCAATCACGCAGCCGATTACGGAATTCAGGTTGCTGATTACAAAGCTGATTTCGACGGCATGGTTAAGCGCTCTCGTGGCGTAGCCGAAGGCATGAGCAAAGGAATCGCCTTCTTGATGAAAAAGAACAAAATCGAAGTGATCAAAGGAACTGCGAAATTGGCCGGTAAAGGCAAAATTTCAGTTTCTGGCGATAGCGGAAATAGCACCGTTGAAGCCGATCATATCATTTTGGCTACTGGCGCTCGCTCTCGCGAGTTACCAAACATCAAAATCGACGGTAAGCACGTTATCGGTTACCGAGAAGCCATGGTATTGCCAAAACAACCCAAAGAAATGTTAATCATCGGTTCTGGTGCAATCGGAATGGAGTTCGCATACTTCTATTCTAGCATCGGCACCAAAGTAACCATCGTGGAATTCATGAACCGCATCCTTCCTATCGAAGATGAGGAAGTGAGCAAAGCCATGGCCACTGTTTATAAGAAAAGAGGCATCGACATCCTTACTGAAAGTGCAGTAGAGAAAGTTGACATCAAGGGCGATCGTTGTCATGTTACCGTTAAAACCAAAACTGGCGAACAAACTTTTGAAACGGATATCGTGTTGAGCGCTGCTGGTGTTCAAACAAACTTGGAAAACCTAGGTTTGGAAGAAATGGGCATCAAAACTGATAAAGGAAAAGTAATGGTAGACGAGTTCTATCAAACTTCTGCTCCTGGCGTTTACGCCATTGGCGATATCGTGCCAGGTCCTGCGTTGGCTCACGTGGCTTCTGCTGAAGGTATCATTTGCGTTGAGGCGATTTGCGGTCACCACCCAGAGCCTTTGAACTATGGTAACATCCCTGGTTGTACTTATACCCACCCTGAAGTGGCGAGTGTAGGCTACACCGAAGCGCAAGCAAAAGAAAAAGGTTATGAAATCGTAGTAGGTAAGTTCCCATTCAGTGCAAGTGGTAAAGCTTCTGCTGGCGGACACAAAGACGGTTTTGTAAAAGTAATTTTTGATAAGAAGTACGGCGAATGGTTGGGCTGCCACATGGTAGGCGAAGGCGTTACCGACATGATTATCGAAGCGGTAGTTGCTAGAAACCTAGAAACTACAGGCCATGAGATTTTGAAGAGCATTCACCCTCACCCAACCATGAGTGAAGCGGTGATGGAAGCGGTTGCTCAAGCTTATGGCGAGTGCATCCACTTGTAAAATCTAATTGAGACTCTATAAAAAAAGACCGCCGGTGGCGGTCTTTTTTTATGCGTAAACCTTTATAATTCTTAGTCTTTCCAACACATTACAAAATGTGTTTTCTTTGGCAAATACATTTCGTAAACTTGGGTAATTTTAGCCGCCTCAACCTCTTTGGGGTGATCGTTCAAAAACTGATGCAACGCAGGATAAGCACGCATGATGGCAATGATCATCGCCGCCATGTTGGGCGTATTTTGCTCCACTACCAATGCATTCCCGGCCTGAATCTCATAATACTTCGCATCAGGAAACTGCTTCATGAATGCCAAACTATCTTCTGTTGTGAAAATCTGAACGCCTGCAAAACTTCTCAAAGAATCTTCTTTCTTTTCCTGAGGATTATCAAAATAAACCCCAAAAGAAACACGATCTTTTTCTGTAATTTCATCAGAGGTGCTGTCTTTCCAGCCCATTTTTTTACAACCAACGGCGATTTTCTTGAATACTTCACCAATTTTTTGATACGAACCCTGATGGTACAAGCCCATTAACTTATACTTCTCAGATTTGGTACGTACCACTTCTAATTTTTGAAATGCACCGTTGTAAACCAAAAATACCAGCAACAACAATACAATAGCGCCTAGCGCAATAGCAATTTTCTTCATCATAGCGATGCGAAGTTAAATACATTCTTGCATTTCCTAACACCCCAGCAAAAACGTAAATTTGTAACATCAAATGCAAATCCAAGGCTTTACTTTCAATCCCTTATCGGAAAACACCTATATCATTTGGTGCGAAAATACCCTGGCCTGTGCCATCGTTGATGCCGGGATGTACAACAGCTCTGAATATCACCAAGTGCAACAATTCATCGAAGATCGCCAGTTACAACCCCAGCTTTTATTGGGAACCCATGGCCATATCGATCATATTTTTGGCAACTGGTGGGTAAAACAGCAATACAATTTGCCTTATTACTTACATAAAGATGACATAGCCATGATTGAACGGTCAACTACCATGGCCGATTTATGGAATTTGGCATACACCCCTTCCCCATTGCCAGATGTATTTTTAGAGCATGGAAATATTTTAAAATTGGGCGATTTGGACTTGGAAGTGCGATTTGTACCTGGCCATGCGCCGGGCCATGTGATCTTCATTCATCACAACAGCAAACAAGTGTTGGTTGGCGATACCATTTTCCAGGGCAGTATTGGCAGAACCGATTTGCCCGGCGGAAATCATGAATTACTACTGCAAAAAATCCAAAGCGAGATTTTCTCATTGCCGGATGATTTTCAGTTATTTAGCGGACATGGACCTGCCACTACGGTAGGATTTGAAAAATTACATAATCCTTTCTTTTAAATCATTTAGTTTGCCTCCGGAAAATGAGTAGCACTTTGCCCATTCGCAGTTATTTGGATTTTTTGGCCACCTGTTTGGCTGAAGCGGGGGTAACGCGATTTGCGGTGAGTCCTGGTTCGCGCAACGCGCCTATTGTAGCGAGCATGCTGCGTCATGGCGGATTTGAGCTGCACAGTTTTCCAGATGAAAGAGCGGCTGCTTATGCGGCTTTGGGCATGGCTCAATCCCAGCAATTTCCTTGTGGCGTAATTTGCACCAGCGGCACGGCGGCGTTAAATTTTTATCCTGCAGTGGCCGAAAGCTACTACCAAAGAACCCCTTTGTTGGTGCTTACCGCTGATCGCCCTAAAGAATTAATTGACCAATGGGACGGGCAAACCATCCATCAATTTGAGATATTTCAATCGCATTGTAAATTCAATGCAGAAATCCCTGAAACCCCCACCGCCTTAGAAGTGGAACAAACCGTTTACGCCGCTGTAAACGCCACTTTATACCCGAGTTTGGGACCCGCCCATATTAATATTCCGTTAAAAGACCCCATTTACGAGGGACTGGAGGCACCTTTCCACGATTTACAGCCTTCCAAACCTTGGCTCCTCAATCACCCCAACCCTGAGCCCATTAGCATTTCCATTTTGCAAGAAGTTATTGAATTGGCAAAAAAATCAGCCGGGGTGGATGTTCCCAAAATCATGGTTATTGTTGGTCAGCACAGACCGCATCCAGAGCTCTCGTTGGCACTCAATCAAGCATCGCAATACTTCCCGGTTTTAACCGATATCGCCAGTCACCAGCATGCTTGGGGATTACAACATTGGGATTGGGCGATGTTGAATCAAGAGCCTAATGCAGCATTGAAACCCGATTGGTTAATCAGCATTGGAACAGCCATGATAAGCAAGCCGCTAAAGCAGTGGCTCAAGAAAAACAAACCTTCTTTACATACCCATATTTCGTCCAGTGAAGATTGGATTGGCGATCCATTTGAAACCCAACCCATTTCTTTAGTTCACTACGAAACCGATTTTATCCATGGATTGTGTTCAATTTTCCAAGGCGATGAATCTTACTTAACCCAATGGCAATCATGGATTTCGGAGGCCCAAGATCCGGCATTGGCGAAACTCCAAACAAATTTAACATCCGTGCAACCACCCACAAATTTCGTAACCGAATTTACTTGGGTAAAAGCGTTGTTGAAACAGCTCAACAGTAACACCATTTTGCA
>JAGKXC010000232.1 GCA_021151535.1 Sphingobacteriia bacterium
GCTAAGTCAATCACTTTCCGTGTAACTCCTACTATGTACGCTGCAACTCGTATCGAGCCTTAATCGAAAACGATTTACAACATAAAAAAAGGCAACCCACTGGGTTGCCTTTTTTTTGTGCAATTCATTCATCGTCTAAGACTTACTGTGTTTTACACAATAATTTATTATCCAGTCACAGTCTAAGTAAATTCTAGTAAAATCAACAATTTTATAATTTGAATAAATTTTTGGCACGACGTTTGTATTTAGTGGGAAAATTCAAGTTATGAAAAAGATAGTATTATTAGGATTGGTTTTGATGGGTGTTAAAATTGCCTCTGCTCAAATAGTTGTTGATGCTGAAATGTTTAAAGCAAACCCAAATATGTTTATGGGTAAAACAATCACCATCAAAGATGTAAAATATATCAATAAAGTAACAACTCCAGGTGCTCCAGCATCGGGTACTGTAGCTGCTCCAGTTTCAGGAACTCCGGCAAATACAGCAACTCCAACAGCAACTGGTGTTATGGGTGCACCTAGTGTACCAACACCTGGTGCAAGAACTTCTTCAACTAGTATCTATTGTAATCCAATGCCCAACAATACATTAACCAAATGGGAATTGGGAATAAACAATCCAGTTTGTATTCAGGTTCAGGCTAAAGATCTAATAATGTTGCCAGTAGCTGAAAGACAGCAAGTAAAAGAAGTAACATTCCGTGTTACTCCTACAATGTATTTGATGACACGTTGCGTTAAGTAACAGTAATAAGTTTCATAAGTAAGTATTTGGTTTACAAAAAATCCCTTGGAAAGCCAAGGGATTTTTTGTTGCTATATAGCATTGCGATTCTTTAATCGCCAGTAAAATTATTTACTTACTGTATCTAATCGGTTCATGTAGGAAAACACCAGTATCACAAAAATCACAAACGGAAAAAATGATTGAGATGTAATTCCATCAACCATCATGTGGCTGTAGGTTGCAGCAATCAAATTAAAAGTAAATCCTGCATATGCCCATTCCTTTAATTTAGAGGGTACCTGTGGGATGATTAATGCTAATGCTCCTGAAACTTTAAAGATCGCCAAAAGCAAAGCGAAATAGGTAGGATAACCCAAATGATGCATTCCATCTAATGCCATTTTTGCTGGCATTACGCCTTCAAAAAGGAAAATGATTCCTGTTGTTATCCAAAAAATGGTTTTTCTGTACTTGTTGTTCATTTTTATATAGTTGTTTGAGGTTTGTTTTTATAAATGCCTTTGCTCTTGCGAATGCGAACAGATACAACTTTGTATTCTGGACACATGGCTTCACTATCTGCTTCGCTACTGGTAATATTGTTTAACATAATTTCTGGGAAGTGGAAAGTGCTACTCAAAACACCCGGTTTAACTTCATCAGTAATCCTTGCTTTGATATCCACCTTGCCTCTTGCAGATTCAACACACACCATATCGCCATCTTCAATTTGATGTTTCATCGCATCCTCCTGGCAAATCAGTAAAACATCTTCCGATAAAATTTTCGCATTGTTCGTACGACGCGTC
>JAGKXC010000233.1 GCA_021151535.1 Sphingobacteriia bacterium
ATGTGGTGGCAATTAAGTTGCGATTATGATTCCAAATTAAATTGTAAAAAAAGTTTAGATTCATTAAAGCGAAGCCTCAGCAAGGGCAGCGTAGTTGTTTTTCATGATAGCGCCAAAGCTCAGAAACAAATTCAACAAATTTTACCAGCCTTTATTGAATTTGCTAAAGAAAGCGGTTTTTCATTTGGGCTTCTAACAGACGAACTTCAAGAACAACAGAAAAACAATTAGTTAACATGAATTGGCAACAAATCATCTGGGCCTTCCCTATTTATATTTGGGCCGCTTACATCCTTACTCAGCTGGTACAATTATTTTTTTTAGGGCGATACAAAGCCAATTTCAAAGAGGAACCCAGCTTTTGGCCTCAAATATCGATTTGGGTGGCAGCCAGAAATGAAGCAGAAAATATTGGATCGTGTTTGAATCATTTGGTAAAATTGGATTATCCTGTAGATAAAGTTCAAATATTGGTTGGCAATGATCAAAGTACTGATAAAACCAGAGAAATTGTATTAGAATATTGCACACGTTATAATCATATTCAACTAATAGACATTGTAGATCAGCCAAATAACTTGCGTGCAAAAGCGCGTGTAATGGCACAATTAGATGTTCATGCCCAGGGCGATTATTACTTGATTACGGATGCCGATGTTTGCGTGAATCCGCAGTGGGCAAAATCCATGATTCGTAGTTTAAATACACTGCAAACAGGTGTAGCAAGCGGAACAACCGTTGTTAAATCTCCTAAAATATGGGGTTGGCTTCAAGAAATTGATTGGAGTTATTTCATGGGATTGCTGAATATTATTTCCTATGCGGGTGTTCCTGCAACCGCTGTTGGAAACAACATGATTGTGAGAAAAAGTGCATATTGGAGCACTGGCGGATATAAAGAAATTCAATTTTCCATCACCGAAGATTATAAATTGTACAGTGAAATCTGCAAACAAGGTTATCAATGGAACAATGTTATGCATCCCAATGTGATAGCAGAAAGTGCGGAAACCAAAGGATTTATCCCCTTAATGCATCAACGCAAACGCTGGTTAACAGGTGGTAAAGATTTGCCCTGGTATTGGTGGTTATTATTTAGCATTTTTGGATTGTACCATCT
>JAGKXC010000095.1 GCA_021151535.1 Sphingobacteriia bacterium
GGGTATATAGCAAATTGTTGGTTATCATTTCATCGAAAATTCACCATTATTTATTTAGTTTTTAATTTTTTAATGAATAATTAAATTGTCTTTCAAAAAATCTACTCATTCTTGATAACTAGCATATTGTTTTCATAACTGCTTGAATTTCTGCTGGATATTCCTCAAATTTGTTTTTAAAGGAGGTCGCTTATGAATGAAAATTCTACTGAAAAAATTTACTTTTCATTCGACAGTGCTGCACAATTAGCGGTGGTAAGAGAAGCGGTTGCTTATCTGGCTCGAGCTTTTAGGTTTCCCATGGTATGGGTAAAAGGTTCTGATGCTGGTAGTTTTGATCAGATGGGGGTAGATGAAGTGAAAAATGATTTTCGCTTGCGCTATGGAATCAGCCTAGAAGTTCAAAATGAAAAAGGCAATTGCTGGCAAGCCATACAGTCAGCGGTGAAGAAAGAAAAACCATTTCTCAATTTAATTGCTTCGGATGTTCAATCTGAAGGATTATTGGGAGGTGGGATGAGGAGTTGGACAACCAAAGTAAATGTTCCAACGTTGTTTCTCAATCAAGATGCACAATGGCAAAATCCCGACATGTTATTCATGCCTTTGGATGTGGCATCAGAGACTAGACAGAAATTTGGATGTGTTGCAAAAATTGCTTCAAAAACCCGGAGTATGATCGCAGTAAAGGGGGTTTTGAAAAAGAAAGATGAAGAGGAATCTCATCTTTTGAATGTTTATGTAGTACAAGCTAACAATTTCATGGTAGACAGAGGTATTTTAGTAAAAGACCTAGGTGTATCGGAGTCGCAAGATCTTGTGTCTGAAATTATGAATTCGGCGCTGGAGATGCGTAACAAATGGTTATGTATTTTAAGTAATCCGGAAGGTGGGTTGAAAAAATCATGTTTTCAACAACTTTGTGAAAATGCTGGATTTCCATTGTTGTTAATTCCTTTTCAGGAGGTTATTGGCACTGGGGGATCTGGTTATTGAGAAACTCATTGGCAGTTAATGTTGCTGTTGCAATGGAAAGTACCCTAAAAAGGCCATCAATTTGATGGCCTTTTTTTGAGGTAATCCTGAATAGAAAAGAATTGTTATTATTATGTAAGGGCTTTGAGAAATGCATATTTGTTTTTCTGAGTTGCGAAAGCTGAAGGTTGTTTTGGGGTTGCGAAAAAAACAACAGGGAGAATGGAATGTGGGTGGAGAAAAGAATGCTTAAAAGGTAGGTGAAGCGTAATCGCCAAGAAAAACGTAATCGCCAAGAAAAATGAAATGTGGAATATTTACGTCTTGTATTATCGCCCTGAATCGCGAAATTGCATCCAATTATCAATCATCGCTTAGAATATGACGATTAAAACGGTTCAAGATTATATATCAGCGGGGGAAACACCTGAAATTTTGTTTTGGGTAGGTTGCGCTGGAAGTTATGATGAACGCGCTCAGCGAGTGAGCAAAGCTTTTGCTTCGATTTTGGAAAAAGCGCAGGTTAAATTTGCAATTTTGGGAATTGAGGAAGGATGTACGGGTGATCCGGCGAAACGAGCAGGGAATGAATTCCTTTTTCAAATGCAGGCCTTGCAGAACATTCAAGTGATGAATGCATATGGTGTTAAACGAATTGTAACTGCTTGCCCACATTGCTTTAATACGCTTAAAAACGAGTATCCTGCGTTGGGCGGAGTATATGAAGTGGTGCATCATACGCAACTGATTAATGAATTATTGGAAACGGGTAGATTGGCCATTGAGGGTGGTGCATTTAAAGGGAAAAAGATCACCTACCACGATTCTTGTTATTTGGGAAGAGCCAACAGGATTTATGAGGCGCCGCGCATGGTAATTGAAAAATTGGATGCGGATTTGGTAGAGATGAAGCGCTGCAAAACCAATGGTTTATGTTGTGGAGCGGGTGGTGCTCAAATGTTTAAAGAGGCTGAGCACGGCAATAAAGAAGTAAACGTGGAGAGAACAGAAGATGTAATTGCAACGGGTGCGGAAATTGTTGCGGTGAATTGTCCGTTTTGTAACACCATGATTAAAGACGGGACCAAACATTTTGAGAAAGAAGATCAGATCCAGGTTTTGGACATCGCTGAGTTGGTAAATCAATCAATTTAATAGCACATTATGATTTTTGAGGGGATGACTGGCGATAGTCGTGTTTGGCAGTTTGCTGCAAATAGGGCGTTATCAGAAGAGGAAGAAATTCAATTGAGGGGGGAATTGCAATTGTTTATTGCGAGTTGGCAAGCACATGGTAAGGATTTAACTGCTGCTGCAGATGTTTTTCATGCGGGAGTTGTTTTGGTGGCGATTGATGAGAGCGCAGAACTGCCTTCTGGTTGCAGTATTGATAAGGTTTTCAGGTTGTTACAACAATGGGGCGCTGAGAAAAATGTAGATTTTTTTAATAGGTTGTTGGTTACTGTACCATTTTGCAATGCTTGTAAGGTGTATGATCAAGGTCAAGCATCAGCGGCCATGGCACTTGGTGATTTAAAAGCGGAACACTTGGTTGTTGACGCGATGTTGCAAAATTTGGCTAAAATTCGCAACAATTGGTATATCCCGTTTTCGCAATCGTGGATGGGAAAGAAAATCATTCTGTGATTATTACAATATTTTAACTTTTAGTAAGTCATAATCGGCGTAAATTCGCAGTATACTTTAGTACTGTGAAAGATCGTAGAATGCCTATTTTATTCCTAACCATCTTTATTGATTTGTTAGGTTTTGGAATTGTGATTCCCAATTTGGGGCCAATCACCAAAGAATTTGCAATTCATTCGGATTGGGGAATTTCTCCCAATGTGGCTGTTGGGATTGTAGCGGGATTGTTTTCTATAATTCAATTTATTTTCGCTCCGATTTTCGGTTCGATTTCGGATAGAATAGGCAGGAGACCCATTATTTTAGGAAGTATTTTAGCTAATATTTTAGGATATTATTTTCTTGGAATATCGCATACATTTTTAATGCTGCTAATTTCAAGGGCGATAGCAGGATTTGGTAGTGCCAATATTTCAGCAGCACAAGCTTATATCGCTGATATTACTCCTCCTGCTGAAAGGGCTAAAAGAATGGGGGTAATAGGTGCTGCATTTGGATTGGGATTTGTTTTTGGGCCATTTATTGGTGGGCAGTTGTATGAATATGGCAATGCTGCTGGCGGAAATGGCTTGCAATGGATTGGGTTTTTTACTGCTGCATTATGTGCGTTGAATTTTGTTTTGGCTTGGCGATTGTTGCCTGAGAGCTTGGTAGATAAAGTGAGTGAATACCGCAAGGTGTCGGATACCTTTAAAGGCTTAATTTCTATTTGGAAGGTGGAAGTGATAGGGGAATTGTTTGTGATTAATTTTATCTATATCGCGGCCTTCAGTATGATGCAGGTAAATGGCAGTGTGTTATGGAAAGAGAAATACGGATTGAGCCCCAAAGAAATTGGGTATGTGTTTGCGATTATTGGCATATTTGGAGCAATAGTTCAAGGAACTTTAATTGGAGTTTTTCAGAAAAAGGTGGGATTGAAGAATATGTTGATTTTCGGATGCCCAATTGTTGCCGTAGGACTTTCAATTATTCCCATTGCTCCAACGCGTGAATTGTTTTATTATACCCAAATGACAGCCATTATTTTGCTATCTGTTGGCAATGGGATGTTGATGCCGGCCATCAATTCATTGGTATCTCTTAATTCTCCGCCTGATGCACAAGGCAGGATTTTAGGTTTATTGCAAAGTGTTGGATCATTAGCAAGGGCCATAGGTCCGTTGGTAAGTGGATATTTATATGATTTGTATATTCCATTGCCTTATTTTTCTGCTGGTGTTTTAATGATTGTTGCTTTGTTTTTGGCGATATTGCTTTCTAGAACTATACAGTTCGACGTTAAGAAATAAAGATGAAATCGAAGATTAAAGTGGTACACTTAAATGCAGCTTCGGCCGGAGGCGCATACACGGCGGCTCAGCGTTTGGTGGAAGCTTTGAATTTGAATGGGGAGGAGATTGAAGCAGAACATTGGGTTTTTGAAGGTGGAAGAGGACATCAACCCAGTTGGGCGAATAATATATTTAAACGGGTTATTGCATTTGGTTATCACGCCATAGAGAAATTAGATTTTCTCAGATTTGAAAAGGATAAATCGGTGCGATTTGCTTTTAGTCATGGCCTAACAGGAGTTGATGCTAGTGCATGGAAGGCTGTGAAAACAGCCGATATTATTCATTTGCATTGGGTAAATAAAGGATTTTTATCGTTTAAGAGTTTTGAAAAATTATTGGAATTAGGGAAACCTGTAGTTTGGACTTGTCATGATTTGTGGCCATTTACAGGTGGATGCTATTGGGGCTGTGAAAACATTGCTATGGGATGTGGGAATTGTGGTATGTTAAAGCAACCATCAGAAAAGGATCTATCTTGGAGGGTATTTCATCAAAAGGAACGATTATGGGGGGCAAGGTCGAGGTATTTTCTAAAGCAATCGGAAGTGCATTCTGCTACAACTTCAATGCAATTTGTGTTTCCAAGTTCTTGGTTGATGGATCAAGCGAAATTAAGTTCGATTTCAATTGGGAAGCATTTGGAGCGTATTCCCAATGTGATTGACACGAATTTCTTTAAACCTGCGGAATCTAATGCGCGGATGGAAATAAGAAAACGCCTTGGGTTTTCAGAAAACAAGCTTATATTGTTGTTTGCTGCGGCTAACATTAGTGATAAAAGGAAGGGTTTTTCAGATTTTTTAAAAATTGTTGAGCATTTGGATTCTGGAAAGGTAGAAGTAGCTGTAGTGGGCAGGAATGACAAATTTCAGGGTGAGCTTCCTGGGAATGTAAAGTTGCTAGGATTTCATTCAGATAAGCGGGAGGTTTTGCAATTTTTCCAAATGGCGGATTTGTTTGTTACTACTGCTAAAGAAGAGAATTTACCAACAACTATTATAGAAAGTTTGAGTTGCGGAACGCCTGTTGGGGCTTATTCAGTTGGTGGTATACCTCAAATGGTTGATGATGGAATTACCGGGTTTCTGGCAACAAAGGGTGATTGGGAAACTCTAAAATTAAAGATTGAAGAAATGCTTAATGATTCATTCACTATTAAGCAAACTAGGGCCGTAAAATGCAGGGAGACAGCCATTGAGCAATATTCTAGCGATGCAGTTGTGGGTAGATATTTAAAGGTATACCAAAATGCCATTACTGGCAATAATTAAATTTTATTTCATACCTCTTTCAGTGGTAATTTACTAACTCAGTTATAATTAATAGGTAAAAGTATTTTTTGTCATAAGAAAATGATTTAATTTTGATTGAATTGTTACTTAAGGCAAACTAGATATGAAATTGTTTTTCAAGGCATTAAATAAGCGTCATCGATGGTTTGCTTCGATGTGTGTATTATTGAATTGTCTGAATATTTCAGCACAAGGAATTTGCAATTCAAACACTGCTTCAAAAATTGTTCAGTTTACAGAAATTGTTTCTGGCTCTAGTCGGGTTTTAAATACTACAACACATCAATCAATTTGTGTTGTAAAGGGTGGTTTTTGGGTCGTTGGGTACGCTACATCTTCTGCCTCATGTGGAAATCAATTATATATTGCAAGATTTAATGATACAGGTAAGCTGTTGATGTTTAAACATTTTGGCGATAATGGAAATGAGGGTGGATATCCAATTTCTGCAGCTTCTACAAACTCTGGAGGAGTTGTTGTTTCTGCCCAATCGTATGTTCCTTCTTTGTCTTCAGCCATGACAAGTCTGCACTTTTTTGACAATAAAGGCAATTTGCAATGGTCTAGAACTACGCCTTCATTTTCACATACCTCAAATAGTAATGATCAATTTAGGGATGTTTATGTTGATCCTGTAAATAACGATATTTATGGAATCGGTACATCTATTCAGCGATTAGGGTCTTCACAGTCGGAATTGCTATTTGGCAAATTGGATTCAAATGGGAATTATAAATTTTTAAAATATATAACACTAAAAGACAATACATCGTTTAGTGGTTCACATGGATTACGGTTGATACCAACAAAAGGTGCAGCTAAATCATATGGGGATTTTTTAGTGACAAGTTGGTCAGGTGGTGGTACTTCGCAGCGCGGGGTTGTTTTCTTTGCAAATAAAGATGGTAGCTATTCTAAAGTTTGGTTGGGTAATTCAGTTAGTGGGAATGTCGCGTTTACAGATGCTGTTTTTTCTAATTCAGGTACAATATTTCTTTTAGGTTCTACCAATTCAAATGGAAATGGGAATGATATAGTTGTAGCTCAAATGAATCCAGCGAATTTTAGCTTCATTTGGCAGTATACATATGGGACTTCTGCATATGAATATCCACATACTATTATTTTTGAGGATGGTTCACTCTGGATAACAGGTGGAAGTGCGGGTATTTCGGGCGGAGTGAATAAGCGTATATTAATAAAATTGGATACAACAGGTGTAATTCAAGGTCAATGGGGCTATAATAATGTGTCATCTTCTACAGAATCATTTGAAACACTTCCGGCTTCACAAGATGATGTTGGATTGTTATCTAATGGAACAACTGTTTTTGTAGGCTATAGCAATAACATCTCTCAAAATATCACATTAATTTTTTCAAGTCCATGTTCAAAATTGGATTGCTATTTTAATAATATTTCTGTAATTAACAGAAAATCATTTAATTACAGTGGAAATATTTGTACAGATGTTTTGACGAACGGTAGCAATTATCCAACATTAAATGGAATAACGGTAAATTCTTTAAATATGCGCCGTTCTATAATTTGTGTGGTTCCGTGTTATTCGCCAAAACGAATGTTGAAATTAATTGATTCACTATGTGTTGGAGGGAAAGTTACAGTTTCTGCAAAGCAATATAACTATATCACAAGGCCTCTTAAATATCGTTGGAGTGATGGTGATACAAATGCTATTAGAACATTC
>JAGKXC010000234.1 GCA_021151535.1 Sphingobacteriia bacterium
CCACAGACTAATAAATTGATCAAGTTGGGGCATGGTGGTAATTTCATTTTTGATGCTTCCAACAATTCCCTGATAACTTTCTTCTACGGCACCCAAAATGGGTAACATACTTCCAGATTGATCCATGATTAATAAGGTAATGGCATTGTAATGGTTGTTTGATTTTTTGTTTTGCTTCGCTTTTTGGGCGATGAAGTTTTTGATTGTGTTTTTCATAATGATGAAGATTATGGTGCAAAGTTGCTTGGAAGGGAAATGGGTTAAAGATTTCTGCAACCTTGTGAAACTACTTTTACAACCTTGTGAAAATTATTTTCTCCAAAATTATTCAACGATATTTGCCTTATAAATAACCATGACAGCCATCGCATTATATGTTCAACAAGGGGAATCCAAATACCGTTCGTATTTTGAGGCCAATCTCTTTGAATTGCATCGGGGTTTCCGCAAGCGGGGTATGGATTTGGTGTTTTTGCCGGCTGTAGGCGTTGAAACATTGTCGCGAAACAGAACGGCAAATTTTTCGGATGGATTGCGCAAATATTTAGAGGTATATTATCCGAGTTTTCAGCAATTAACAAAAAAACAGCAGCAGCAGGTGTTGTTTATTTTGGCAAAGAGTTTCAGCGAATTTGAGATTTACGATGAACTAAAACAGTTGTTTGGATTGCAACTGCAAGATGGTGCTTATTTGTTTCATATTCAGCCTGGTAATTTTTCATTTGAGCGATTGGATGAAGAAGTTGATCCTGAAGATTTTTTAAAGAATTATATCAGTCATCCAGAACAGCATAAAGCCCGTACCTACCAGTTGGATCCCTATCATTTGGAAGAGTTTCATTCCAATTCACAAGCTTGGGATCCGGCCGAAGTTACCGGTGTTGTTGCCAATTCTTCTATCGATACTACTGTCGTAAAAGAAAGTTTGCCAGGTTTACTCACTCAGGCCGAAACGCCAACGGTGATTGACAGTTTGGAAGATAGCATCAGTTTGTCGCCAGAACTAATTCGGTTGCTTGATACGGTACAAGCATTGGAATTGCAGCAAGGGGTTACAGATTTGTTGGATGCGGTATTACATATTGTTCCGCAAATTGCTTCCAAT
>JAGKXC010000235.1 GCA_021151535.1 Sphingobacteriia bacterium
TTAAGTTCGAGAACTGGTTTAGGCAGGTTGCCTTTATTCTTATCTCAACCTTCTGATTGTTAATCAATCGACTTTTTAATCGCTCGCTAAAAGTGGTTTTCAGGCGATACATAGCCGTTTCTGCCATGCTTCGCCGATGATATCCTGTCTGTTTTTTCCATTCTGAGGAGCCAAATTCTTTACATGCGATTACTGCTTGATTGCGCTGATGGGCTAAAATTTGCCCTTGTTTATCTTTCCAAACAATAGCATTTACTCTGGGAGGAATCAGGGCTTGGATTTGACGTTTTTGCAGGTAATCATAGACTTTCTGCTGGTCATAGGCACCGTCAGCGGCAACTTTTGCAATTGGTAAGGGTATTTGTTGAAGGAGGGGCTCTAACATAGAAGCATCATCTATGTCATTGTTTGTCACAGATATAGCCAGTATTTGATGAGTTGACTCATGCTAAGTGCACTTTACGCCAATTGCGACGTTTACTGAATCCATGTTGCCTAACCTTCCACTCCCCTTCTCCGTATAGTTTTAATCCCGTAGAATCAACTACAATGTAGCCCCCTTGTGAATTAACTGTTGATGACGGTTTTGTAGATAATTGGTGATTTAGGCGTGCTTGGCGACGACATAATTGGCTATAACTTGGTATGGGTAAGTTCATGTCCATCAGCTCAACTAGACTACTTAATAACCCTTGTGTTTGACGAAAAGCCAACCCCAAAACATATTTAAGTTGCAAGGCACATTCGATACAGGAATCACTGTAACGGTAAGCTGCGCCACGGCGGCGTTGTCCGCTGTAATACCAGTTTTGTAGGGTTCGTTCATCGAGCCAAAGTTGAAGGCGACCTCGTTGAATTAATGCTTGATTATAAGCAGACCAATTGGTGAGTCGATAGCGAGCTTTAGGCTTATTTTCCCCCGTCGAAGGAGGATTTTTACGCTTTTTAGGCGCTTTTTTTACAATCTCAGGAGTGAAAAAGTGTATATTTGGGCGAGCACTGGTTCCCATTGGGATTTATAACTTTGGTGGTTTAGCGATTCCAAAGTTAACAGTGCTTGCTACTATCAGGCAATTTTATTGGTTATTCAGGCAACAA
>JAGKXC010000096.1 GCA_021151535.1 Sphingobacteriia bacterium
TGTCAATTGTGAAGAATATGAATACAATTCTACGCTCTTTCGGTTTGGGTATTTCATTTGCATTAGCGGGTATCGCAAATGCTCAAGACCCAGAACTATCACAATACTATGCTGCTCCAGTATATACAAACCCTGCAATGGCAGGAACTGCTGTTTGTGATTACGGGGCTGCTGGTCGTTTCTCAATGAACTACAGAAACCAATGGCCTAATCTACCAGGAACATTCCGTTCTTTTGCTGCATCATGGGACCAACACATCCCAGCAGTTGGTGGTGGTATTGGCGCTATGGTGTTTCATGACATTGCAGGAACAGGCTTGCTTAAATCTACAACAATTAGTGGAGTTTACAGTTATTTGTTGCGTTTAGATCGCAGACAAAGAATGTTCATGCGTTTTGGATTGCAAGGTTCTCTTGTTAATAAATCAATCGATTGGTCTAAGTTAAGATTCTCAGACCAGATTGATCCAACACAAGGTTTTATCAATCCTACTGGTGAACAGCCCCCAACATTACAAAAAACTTATCCTAACTTCAATGCAGGTTGGATCATGTACACGCAAAAATTTTATGTTGGTTTTGCAGCTCATAACATTACTGAACCAGGTTGGAGCTTTTTCGACAATCCTGATGAAGTTCAACCAAGAAGATATACTGTTCATGCTGGTGGATTGATTCCACTTTCTCGTAACCGTTGGGAAACCAATAACTTCTCTCCTAATATGTTATTCATGAAACAGAGAAACTTCACTCAGTTGAATATTGGTTTCTACGCGAATAAAGGCCCCTTGGTAACGGGTCTTTGGTTCAGACAAACTTTTGGACAGAAGAACAATCCAGATGCAGTAATCATGTTGGTAGGTTTCAGAAAAAACCGCTTCAAATTTGGATATAGCTATGATTTCACCGTAAGTGATGGTAGAACTGCTATTCCTTCATCTCATGAAGTAAGCGCAACAATCGACTGGTGTGTTCCTCCCGGTAGACATCCATTTAAGCCCTTGCGTTGTCCAGAATTTTAATCATCAAAAATCATAAAAGCATAAAATAACCCGATTAATTCGGGTTTTTTTATGCCATATATGGAAAAATTATTTACATTTGCCAATAATACAGATTATCTGTCGTTATAATTATCTAATGATTCAAACCGTGTTACAAAAAAGAAATGCATGGATGTTGGCTACAGCAGCAACGATGGTTCTTGCCGCTTGTGGTCCCAAGAATGTAAGCAAAACAACCGGTCAGGGTTACAACAACCCTAAGTGGGGTGGTTTTGCCGACGTTAAGTACAGAGGCCAGGAAACTGGTCCTGGTTTGGTATTAATTGAAGGTGGTGCTTTTACAATGGGTTCTACTGAGTATGATTTGTTACACAACAATGACAACACAGAAAGAACAGTAACTGTTAACTCTTTCTACATGGACGAAACCGAAGTAAGCAACAAACAATACCGTGAATATGTGTATTGGTTGATGAATACTTACGTTTCTTATCCTGAAGTTTACCAAAAGGCACTACCAGATACTTTGTGCTGGAGAAGATCTTTAGGTTTTAACGAACCTTTCGTAGAGTATTATTTCCGTCACCCTTCTTACAAGGATTACCCTGTAGTTGGTGTTAACTGGAAACAAGCTTCTGAATTCGCCACTTGGAGAACTGATCGTGTAAACGAAATGATCTTAGACCGTGAAGGTGTAGTAAAATTTGACATTACTACAGACCGCGCTGATGATAACAACTTCAACTCAAGAGCTTATTTGGCTAACCAGTTTGATTTTGTTAACAAAAGCAAGCGTTCTCCTTTGAGAGACTTCAGCAAAAAGAAGAAAAAAGACCAAAAGCGTTACAAAGCAAATATGGAAGATGGTATTTTATTACCGGACTACCGCTTGCCTACTGAAGCTGAATGGGAATATGCATCTCAGAACAACATTAGTGATGTAAACTTTAACAACATCGACCAAAAGAAAATCTATGGTTGGAATGATTATACCGTTCGTATCAAAGATCAAAAAGAAAATGATCGTGGTAAAATTCGTTTGAACGCCATGGTTGGTAAAGGTGATTTGGGTGGTATCGCTGGTGGTTCTTTGAACGACGGTGGTTTTGTACCTACAGGTGTATTCAGTTACTGGCCTAATGCCTATGGTTTGTATAACATGGAAGGTAATGTAGCAGAATGGACAATGGATGTTTACCGTCCTCTTACTTTGGAAGACTTTGAAGAATTCATGCCTTTCCGTGGAAACGTATTCAAAACTTTGGTATTGGATCAGTATGGTGCAATCGTTGACAAAGACAGCTTGGGCCGTTTGATATACAGAGACGTAACTGAAGCTGAAAACGTAGGAAGAAGAAACTATAAGAAAGCTGATTACATGGGCTTCAAAGATGAGTTAAACTATAACTCTGGTGAAATGACATATGAATATGGTGTAACTTCTTTAATCAACAACAAAGCACGTGTTTATAAAGGTGCTTCTTGGAGCGATCGTTTGTACTACGCTTCTCCAGGTACAAGAAGATTCTTAGAAGAGCAATTGAGCCAGTCAAACTTAGGTTTCCGTTGTGCAATGATCCGTATTGGTTCTCCTGTTGGAAACGGCAAGAAGAAATACAACAAATTGCCAACTTCTGGTATCGACAAGAAAACCAAGCAAAGAAGATAATAACAGTATTGAATCATAAAAAAGCCACCTCATGGGTGGCTTTTTTTATGCCATAACAATTGAATTACTGCTATTCTATAAAAAGGAATTTATCTCAAAGATTTAACCACCAATCACATTGCGCAAATCTCTAAATCGCATAAAATAGAAAAGCCCCGTTTCCGGGGCTCTCTTTTTTAGAGCGAGAAACGAGACTCGAACTCGCGACCCCAACCTTGGCAAGGTTGTGCTCTACCAACTGAGCTATTCTCGCTTTTAAGTGAGATTACTTTAGATTTCTCCGCTGCAATCGTTCCTTAATCGTGGTGCAAAAGTAGTAAAAATTCATATGCTTGTCAAGCAAAAATTAAATATTTTTTAAAAAAAGGCAGTCCTATAAGCCGGGTTCTGTACCTAAGTTGGTCTCTATCATTAATCTACGATGTAATTCGCATTACACCTGTATCGATCTACCCTCCTGGCATACCGAAGTATTAGAGCGGGTAACTCTTCAATCCAGGTTTATTTGATCTTTCAACCCGTAAGGTTTGTCGCACAGTATATCACTACACTGAGAGTGGGCTCTTACCCCGCTGTTTCACCCTTACCATTGCTGGCGGTTTGTTTTCTGTGACACTTGCTGTAATAGAACATTTACATGTACTACCCCTTCCTGTTAGGAAGTACGGTACCCTGTGTTGCCCGGACTTTCCTACCCAATTTGCATTGGATCGATAGAGCGGACTGCCTACACAAAGGTACAACCAAACATTCGCATCGCACCACCTATCGCCAGATAAAAAAAATAAGCCCCGTAAAATCCATAAAGAATAGAATTTAACCCATCAGATATGCCATAAAACGCGGAGGATTTCACAATTCAACCTTATCTTTGTGCTTATGTCTGCCATCCATAAATACGAAGCAGTTATAGGTCTAGAAATTCACGTGCAATTGCAAACGTTGAGCAAAGCATTTTCCGCCGATAGCGTGGAATATGGCGCGTTGCCCAATACGCAGATTTCCGTTATTAGTCTAGGCCATCCCGGCACCCTACCTAAACACAACGAAGGTGCTGTAGAAAAGGCGATGATGTTGGGATTGGCGTTAGATTCTCAAATAACTCGCTATAACCGCTATGCTAGAAAAAATTACTTCTATGCCGATTTACCAAAAGGATATCAGATTACCCAGTTCGATACACCCATATGCGTAGGTGGTAAAGTAATGGTAAAATCGGGCGATGGGGTTGAAAAACCAATCAACCTTATTCGCATCCATATGGAGGAAGATACAGGCAAGAGTATGCACGATCAAGACATGTATGATACTTTGGTAGATTATAACCGTGCCGGTACTGCCCTTGTTGAAATTGTGAGTGAACCAGAAATACGAACCGGAGATGAAGCATATTCATTCGTGAGTGAGATCAGACGATTGGTTCGTTACCTAGATATTTGCGATGGCAACATGGAAGAAGGTAGTTTACGATGCGATGCCAATATTTCTATTCGTCCAGTTGGTAGCAATACTTTTGGAACCAAAGTAGAGGTAAAAAACATGAACTCTATTTCCAATGTAAAGCGTGCCATTGATTTTGAAATACAACGTCAGGTTGAAATTGTGGAAGCTGGTGGAACCATCATCAGTGAAACTCGCGGTTTTAATGGTTTGGCTGGCACCACTTTTTCTTTGAGAAAGAAAGAAGGCGTAAACGATTATCGTTATTTCCCAGAACCAGATTTGCCACCAACTATTATAACAGATCACGACATTGAAAATGTAAAGCATAAGATGCCAGAACTTCCAAGAAGCATGTATCAACGCTTTACCGCCAATTACGGACTATCTGATTATGATGCTTCGGTATTAATAGATGATAAACATTCAGCTCAATATTTTGAAAAAGTTGTTTTAGCATCAAACAAATATAAACAAGCTTGCAACTGGGTAACTGGTGCAATTCGCGGTTATTTGAATGAAAATGCATTGGGTATGGAAGATTTCAATGTGTCTCCAGATCGCATTGCTGAAATTATTGAATTGATCGATAATGGCACCGTATCGCACACTGCTGCAAGTCAAAAGTTGTTCCCAGCCATTACCCAATCGCCAGAAAAATCAGCCCAAGAATTGGTAAATGAATTGAATATTGCCAACAATACAGACACGAGTTTTATTGAGCAATTGGTACAAGAAGTTCTAGCACAATTCCCTGAAAAGGTGGAAGAATACAAAAATGGAAAAGTGGGATTAATGGGATTGTTTGTGGGTGAAGTGATGAAGAAATCCAAAGGGACTTCTGATCCAAAAATTGTTAATGAATTGGTAAGAAAGGCCTTAAGCTAAGTATCATTTGCCGAATTGAATATTTGTAAGCGGCATATTGCTTGGTTGTTTTGCTCTTTTGCGTTTTTATTGGCAAAAGCCCAAACCCCTAGCCCAACTTTGCCCATAAAAAAGCTTTTTTTTATCGATAGTTCTGCTGCAAAAATTCAATATAATCAACTATTTTCAACCCAAGAGAATTTTGAAAATTGGCAATTACGCCAAACCAATAAATTTCAAATAATCCATATTGGCAACGAAGAAGTATTGAGCCTTCAAGTGGCCATGAAGTCTTGGTTATTAAAAAACAATATTTCTCCAGGAATTTACTTCCCTAGTGTTTTAACTGGTAATAACAACCCTGAACTATTCCCGACATTAGCTACCGGAAACTGGATTTATGCCTCTGCCTCTGAGAAAAATCCATTGCTAAAACCCGGAATTTCAGGATATGCTGCCCAAACAGAAGATGTGCATGCTTCCTTGAAAATCAATATTCCTTCTGAATTTCAAAAAGTTACAGACCGTTTGCGAATTTACTGTGAACGACAAGAAAGTTCCTTTGATATTCAAGTGAAAACTTCAAATGCTTCTACCAAACAGATTGAAATCCACGGTTATAAGAGTGATCAACACCAGCTGTATGTAGAAATTCCAATTACAGCGGGCTGCAAGTTTATTGAAATATCATTCAAAAAAAACAAAGACGCCCAAAATCAATTCACACTCAATGGGATCAGTTTAGAAAATAGCATTTTTCCAACTTACCATTTTATCGGTATTAGGGGAAATAATTTCACCATGATGAGTGAATTTAACCAATGGCTTTTGGCAACAAAAAAAATCAATCCACAAATGCTAATAGTGGATTTGTTTCAAAGCGATATTTTTAGATTTAACGATGGTGTAATTACCATGCAAAAAGCAGAATCCTTTACAGCTAGTGCCAGACGGTTTTTATCTAAATCATCTATTACTTGGATAATTCCTCAAGAGATGTTCAGGGGAAATTCAACTTTAGCTAGCGCTGGTGTTTTACAACAAGCTGTAGATTTTAAATTCAGGAATTCTCGAATCAAATTAGACCCTATGGCCGATTTTGTATTTGATTGGTATCGGATTGCAGGTGGTGTTAATTCATCCTACTATTGGGTAGATTCCGGTTTATTAAAACCATATTTCCCTGCTTTAACAGATCTTGGAATGGGCATAAAATGCAAATTTTGGTCGCAATCTCTACAACATTTTTTAAACACAATACCTGAAAACACCTTGATTCTATCGCCCGTTGATACTTTAAAAATTCTAAAAAAACCGATAAAAGATACCGTAATAACGCGTACTATATCCAAAGAAACATATAAATACCATATCGTTAAAAGAGGTGAAACTGCTTATCGGATTGCTTCAAAATATGGAATAACTCCTAATCAACTTAAATCTTGGAACAACTTAAGGGGTTATTATATTTATCCTGGACAGCGACTAAAGGTGGGAAAATCTGTTTCAATTACTTTTGAAAATATCACCATTCCTAAAAATCAACCCAACTTAACGGCGGATGATTTCAATCCTTCGAGCGGGAATTCGGGAGCCACTGGAAGTACGATTGGGGCTCCAGGAAGTCAATCTAGTTCAACTGGGGCAACCAGTACAGGAAATTCAGGGGCTACAGGTAGCTCAACAGGCGCAACCGGTGTGGGAAGCTCAACAGGAACTGTGAATTCTAGCACTACGGGGAGTGGAACTACCAATACAACACAAGTTGCGAAACCAAAAGTGGAAGAACAACCCAAACCTACTACACAGAATCCTCCAGCAACGCTCAGAATTAGATAATTTTTCTGTCATTTAAACGTAATACCCCTTAATTCTGTCTATTAATCAGAAATCTTACCCTTAAATCACAGACTTTTGTACCTTTTATGAGAATTGCCTTTTTCGGAAAACACAGCTTTGGAGAAAAACTAACCTTTTTGTTATTGTTTTTACTTTCATCATTGCAAGTAAATGCACAGGAAATCCAGAATGGAAATGGTGAACCGCGCAGACCGCGACCCAATTTCTATGTGCAATTTCAGTTTTCACACAGCAATGATTTCTTTCCTGAGGCAACCCAATTCAGGGCATTGAGTTACAGCTCACCTTTGCCTACCAATGTTTCTATAAAACAAATCAACCGATACAGCAACTGCTGAAAATAGCAATAACCCCATGGGAATGAGAGCGCGTATGCAATCAGAAAATCCCCTGGAATTCCAGATGATCTTTGAAGTAACAGGCAGCAATTTTGCCAATACGGAGTACTTCGTAGCCAATGCCAAGCCGCAGTTTAATCGCACCGAAACAAGTTTTAACCTAGTGGTGAAATTACCAGCCATTGAAATAATTGGCAGTCCTGAAAAAATGGATCAGGTAACCATCAAAACCCAAGTGGTAAAATTAAAGGGCGATACAACCGAAATGGATGCCACCCGCTTTAAAACCAATCCTGATGCAACAGCTGAAGACTTGGTGGGGAAAATGCCCGGCGTAAGTTCCTCAGGAGGACAAATCCAAGCCCAAGGCGAGCAAGTAAAGAAGGTTTTGGTAGATGGCAAGCCCTTCTTTGGCGATGATCCAAATGCCGCTTTGAAAAATTTACCCGCAGAAGTCATTTCAAAAATCCAAGTTTTTGATGCCAAAAGCGACCAAACCTTATTCACCGGAATAGACGATGGCAATACATCCAAAACCATCAACATCGTAACCAAATCGCAATTTAGAACCGGTATGTTCGGTAAAGGATTTGCGGGTATTGGCAGAAGCATAGATGGCAGCGGAGATCTCAACAAATACAAAGGTGGAATCACGGTAAATTCATTTAAAAATAGCCGCAGAATCACCCTGCTTTCACAAGCCAACAACATCAACGAACAGAATTTCTCCATGGAAGACATTGTTGGTGCAATGGGCGGCGGTGGTGGTGGTCAGCGTGGCAGTGGCGGAATGGGTGGAATGATGGGCGGTAGAATGATGGGTGGTAGTGACTTCTTTGTTGGTAACCAATCCGGTATTAATACAACCCGTGCAATTGGCTTGAATTACTCCAATGAATTAGGCAAGAAAAAACAATTGGAAATCTCCGGAAGCTACTTCCTCAATTACACCTTAAACAACAATGAAAGCAGCAAATACAGGCAATATATTACTGGTTCGGGCGAAGGATTAATTTACAATGAGCAATCCCCTACCCATTCTACCAATTTGAATCATCGCCTTAACGCTAGATTCAATTGGAAAATTGATTCTAACAACACTTTATTGTTCACCCCAAGAGTAAGCTTTCAAAATAACTTTAAAGAAAGTCCGCTTACTGCTTTAACAACCTATGGCGATGGTATTACCGCTGTTTCCAACCTCATCAACAACTCCAAAAACACCAACACGGGTTGGAATGCCAATATGGGAATTACCTATAAACGCGCATTCAAGAAAAAAGGAAGAACCATTACGTTAGCAGCTACACCAGGATTAAACAAGCAAGATGGAAATATCAACTTATTAAATATCAATAACATATTCATCCCTGTGTCAGATACCATTTCGCGCGATCAACAAACCAACAACAACAAAATTGTTCAAAGTTTAAACGCAAGCGTCAATTTCACTGAAACCTTAGACTCCAACAATATCCTTTCTGCCAGTTTGCAAACCAATATCAACCAAAACAACAACAACAAAGAAGTACTGTTGTACAATACGTTGTACCAGAAATACAGCATGTTGGATACCGGCTTGTCGTCCAAATTCAAAAACGGCTACTCCAATCAGCAATTGGGTTTAAACTATCGCTATCAGAACTATAAATTTAACATCACATTGGGGGTAACAGGACAAATCGCCCAATTGAACGG
>JAGKXC010000097.1 GCA_021151535.1 Sphingobacteriia bacterium
GACCACCACCCCTTACGGGGTGGCGCAAAACGTAAGCAAAGTTAACCGCTATTAAATAGAGTTAAAAACAAATTGTTAAAATGTAAAATAAAACTAAAGAAAAGCAGGAAATCCGCCAAAACCTTGCAGGTAACTCGGGAGTAAATTGCGTTCAGAAACTTTTTGTACCTTTGCGCACGGTGAGGAATACACCATATTCGGGCTGCATGTTACAGCCATGGCACGCACACCTGCAGGGGAACCTCACCGCATGTAATTCAAATAATGTATAACTAAAAGTATTAAATTATGGCACAATCTAAAGGATTTTTTGGCCTTCGTAAAGGCTCAACCAAAAGTTTAACGTTCAGCACTCTTGATGGTAAGCAGATAACTAAGGACAGAGTTTACGATGTTAAGAACCCACGCACTGAGAGTCAGATGCGTCAGCGAATGCTGATGACCACGGTGGGCGCAGCATACAAGATGCTGAAATCTATCGCAGACCACTCATTTGAGGGCTATTCTAGCGGTATGCAGTGTATGCGTCAGTTCAACTCTCGCAACCTCAACCGCTTCAAGCAGGCTGCTGCTGCTAAAGGTTCAGTAGCTTTCAACGAGTATAAGGATGGCGATATTAACCCATTGCCATTTATTCTCGCTAGCGGTTCACTTCCAGGCTTCGTATTCAGCTTCGATGGTCAATCTAATCTCCAAATCGTAGGAGAAAAGGAGAATGCAGACTTTGCTACTGCTGAAGGTATCTACGCTGCTCTTGGTGTTCAGCGCAACGACCTCATTACTTTCTGTACCGTTATCGGTGAGGGTTCAACCTCAAATGGTGTATACACCTACAAAGCTGAGCGTTTCAATATTGTTCGTTTGTATTGTGATAAGAGTGGCGCAGTTTCAAAGCCTGCTGATGCCTTCACTATCAGCACCAACAACGACCAAGCATCGATTTCGATGAGCACTGCTGCAAATGCCCTCACTATCAAGACAGGTGCTGCTGATTTCGGTGCCGTTATTCAGAGCCGTAAGAACGATAGCGGTTGGCTCCGCTCTGATGCAGTGATGATTGTCGCAGAAGATGTCATCAGCGGTGTTAAGACTGCAAATCAGCTTGCTACTTATCCGGTCGGCACTGAACTCATTCTGAATAACGGTCCTATGGCTAATCAGGGAAATGCAAGTGCTGCAGAACCTCAGCCAGGTGTAAGCCCTCTTACATACACTGTACCTAGCGGTGGTACAAAACAGATTGGTATCTCGAACCCAAACGGAGAGGCAGTAACATGCACCGTTAAAACGGGTACTCAATACTGCTCAGTCACTAATGCCGGACTGATTACTAACACAAGTACTCAGAATGTAGATGAGACTGCAACAATTGAGGTAACTATCGGTTCTGCTAAGTTTACTGTTACTGCTACCCTCGAAAAGCAAAGCGGTGGCTTTGAGTAGAATCAAGAGTAAATGTCGCTAAAGTTTCTTATCATACAATTAAGGCTGGTACCTTATTGAAAGGTTCCAGCCTTTTTTATTCTAAAACCTATATGAAATGAATCAAGACACAAAAGACAAGATAGAATTTTCTTCTGCCGTGATGTGTATAGCATCTGCTATAGCAATCGGTATTACAAGTATTGTTATCAGTCAAACGCACGACATTGAAGCGGGTGTATTAATCTTCATTGCTCAGCTTCTAATCTTCGCAGCGTCAGTATATCAAATCAACTATAAAATATATCAGTATGGCGAAAGTAATAAATCAAAAGACGATAAAAAGTGACTTCTTCACTCTCGAAGAATTCACACGCTCAACCACCGCTAAAAGGTTGAAGATAGATAACACTCCCGATGATGTGGTTATCCGAAACATACAATATGGTGTGCAGATGGTTCTAGACCCTTTGCGGAGAATACTCCAAACACCTATTATTATCACTTCCGGCTATCGGTGTGCAGCATTAAACAAAGCCGTAGGAGGTGTGGCCAACAGTTGGCACACGAAGGGAAATGCAGCAGACCTCAGAATCAAGGATGAGGAAGAAGCAAAAGCAATATTCCGAATCTTGAAAACACTGCCATCGGTCGATACGGTTCTATTTGAACACTCGGCAACTGCAATTTGGATCCACGTCCAATGGGACATGGAACGAACACCAAGACATCATTATAACTTTAATTATCTTGCAAAATGAAGAAGCTCCTATTTATAATATTACTGATTGCTCTGATAGGATGCAAAGCTAAGCAAACCATGGAGCAAGAGAAAGTGCAGGCATCATCATCGATTTCGAAAAGCACTTTTACCAATGATAGCAGTATTATCACAATCGTATATGATATGCTAGATAAGATTGACACTACCTGGTATAACACAAGTCCTGGAACAAATGTTACGGTCAACTCTCCAAAACCAACAAACATACAACAACATCGAAAAGGCAAAATAGTGATTACGAAGACGGCCAAGAGTACAATATCTGAGAAAAAAGATAGTACTGCAATTAGAAAAAACCAAAAATCACCAAAAAAAGTAGCTAAACACGTTAACAATTACACCCTGCTTCAATGGGCGATAATTACAATAGTGATACTAATTATAGTGATATTTGTTAAAAAACGGTGTTGGCTTTAAAAAAAGCCCGATAAAATTTGGCACGAAACAGAATAAAATCGTATCTTTGCAACGTCTACTGAGGATAGAAGCAACGCTGAGGAGCGACTTTGAACGGCAGTAGATGCACGATAGCAGATAGCCGTGGAACGAGTATAAACCCTCGTTTCACGGCTTCTTTCTTATCTGAATGTAATGTCAGATTTTAAGAAAGTCTACTTACCTTAATCACCCTTATGGTTTTCGTGATGTTCGAAATTCTCCTCAAACTGCTAAATATAGAAATATGATAAATAGACTAATTTTCCGAAATCAAGTGATGCGCTTACTTGAACAAGATACCTACTTGAGGGTATCTTTCGTATCATCCAAGCTGATGGTAAGTAAGCCAACAACCCGAAGATTACTGAATGCCATGGTCAAAGAGCAAATTCTGAAGAAGGAACTAAAACTCTATTCGGGAAACGCTTATGAATATCTCTACTCTCGATTTTGATACGGTATCTGCTTCGTTGCTAACGAAGTAAACCTAAGTAATAGACAACAAACATTAATTCTTAAACTGCATGATAATGAAAGTATTAGACATTGGAACAATAGTCAAATTTCATGGCATACGATTGCAAGTCGTAAAAGCCATTGATGGTTGTCGAGGATGCTATTTCAAGCATCAGAAATTGTGCCATGCTTCGATAGTCGGTGCGTGCTCTCCTCCTTTTAGACCCGATGAGGTCATTTTTAGAAAATATGATGTTAACAAAAAAGAAAATCTCCATGCACGAAAATGATAAAACTATAGTTGAAGTAACTGATGAAGGTGTCATATTTGTTGACTATCTTACAGCAGATTACGAGTTTTTATTCAACCTTATAATAAATAAATCTTGCCACCTGGATATAGCTTCTGTTGGGGCATATCTTAAATTAACTATGGGTATGCAAGATTGGATGAAGGAGAATAAAACAATAGAAGAATATAATGAAGTAAGTGACTTTATAAGTAATGAATATAAAGCTAGTGTTGAACAAATAAATTTATAGAATTATGATTAGACTAGAAATTGTCGGCAACCTAGGAGCCGATGCTGAAATTAAGGATTATAATGGAAACAAATTCGTTTCCTTCCGTGTTGCTCACTCAGAAAAATGGGTAGACCGTCAGACCGGTACTATAACCACACAGACGACTTGGGTATCATGCTCATTAAACGGAGACGGTAAAGGCTTGACAGAATATCTAAAAAAGGGAACCAAAGTCTTCCTCAGAGGGACACCGAATTTTGTCACCTACTCATCACCGACAACCCACAAAATTGAGACCGGAGTAAACCTCTTTGTGAAAGAGATTGAACTTTGTGGTGGGCGCCAGGAACAATCACAAAATAATAATGATGAAGTAAAAGGCCATCCGGAACTCAATGGTGTGAAACCTTTATAAGATTTGAATATGAACGAGAACAAAATTGAACGAGTGACAAAAGCCACCGCCAAAAATTATGCTCTCGATGGATATAGGCTGCTAGATTACGAGTTTAACGAAAACTCGCAACTAGCAGTCTACCAAATGAGACATGATAACGGCAACGAACTAAGAATAATAGGAGATTTAATCACAAAAAAGATTAATATCTTCCTCAACAAAAAATTGAATAAGACGATAAATTTATAAATTGAAAATATAACTTATGCAGCAACTCATAACGACACCCAACAAGGTCAAGTGCATCAACTTGGATTGGCTTTCGGTTTATTGCCTGGAGCCAAAAGGGGTTGTTATGAATGCAGCATACTTCAAAGCACTAGGGTGGACTGTTGAAGAAAGAGAATATGGAACCAATCAGTACAGAGAGAAATTCACCCTTATGAATGGCAGACACCCTTTCTTGGAGATAGAACGAAATCCCTATTCCTTAAAGCAGAATGGAGGAATCTTCGAACCCGAATCATGCCATATTCGATTAGCCAACAGAACCCTCTATCAACCACAGCCAGTGCAGCAACTTACCAACTTTATAATTAAATATGGATATGAATATAAAGGCATATCCCGAGTTGACGTATGCTGCGACCTCACCATCTTTGACAACGGAATGAAACCCCAAGACTTAGCCAACAAGTATATGAAGGACAAGATTTGGAAAGTGCACCAATCAAAAATAGATGCTCACTCATCAGATGGCGATGATACCTGGAGAATCAAAGTACATTTGGGAGCCCATGGTAAAGAGACCAAAACTGGCCGTACATGGAACTCGCTAAAATGGGGTAGCCCGAAATCTGCCCTCAGCACTAAACTCTATAACAAGACATACGAACTTGAAACGAACACCGGGAAATTCTACATCAAAGATACCTGGGTGAAGGCTGGCTTATGCGACCTACAGAAAGTTAGATACGAATACCGAAACCCAAAAACCAAAGAAACTGAAATCCGCACGAAACAAGTGTGTGTGGTACCTGGTACCTCAGTTGATCAAGAGATACCAATCGAGGGCGCAAAGATGATAGATATATGGAGAGTTGAGTTTTCGATGAATAGTGAGGGACGAAAATGGATAGACCTTGGCGATAACCATGTAGTCGATTTGTCACTCAATGCCTTTGACAACTTAGATAGCTTGGCAGCTACCTTCTACACTTGTTCAGAGTGGCTTTTCTGCTTCATCTATGCGAAATGGATAACCAAGGGACCAACAAGACTAAAGGAGAGAACTAACAGATGCAAGAAACTTCAACTGTTCAATACCAAATTCCTTCACTCCCACTTCAAGCCGAAAAGACTTACGGAAACAGAAGACCCGAGCCGTACTGAAAAAATAATGATGTATCGATTGATAAATAAAAGCAAAGATAAAAATCTATCTGAAGAATATCGGGAAGCATGCAGACAAGTGGCACTCGAAATCTCCAAAGAGCATGGAGATTGGTGGGTTCCGGACGAAATGTATAATGGCAGAATGGTTAATCACTCGCTAGAGAGACAACGAGTGAAAGAATATAAAGAAGACCACCCACAGACAGTAGAACAGTTTAGAAAATGGGCAGAATATCAATCTGAAATCACTGCCGAATTCAGCAAAGCTAAAATCGATAAATATATTGATGTTAGAAAAAAACTGAATAATCAGATAGAAAAGCAGATAGAAAAATATAAAGATGAAATAAGAAAATTGTATGAGAGAATCAGACGAAATGAGATACAGACCCAAAAAGATGTGAATGAACTTCACAACATTTTTGGAGACCCTTTCTAGAAGAAATAATGAGTAAAAGATAAATGCAAATTCTCAGATATGAGTTAAAGTCATAAGTTTTTAAGTTTCTAAGTTTTAGCGAAAACAACAATTAGGCTGGCACGTGATGTGTCAGCCTTTTTGGGTTCCTATATTTTGACACGGTTCCTGCTTCGTTGCCACCGAAGTAAACCTAAGTCTTAGAGTGCAGAGATTGAATGAAAACTGAGGGAGAAAGTTGTAATCAGAATGCGCTTTCGGCGGTGCAGTAGCACCGCCGTTAGGGTGCCAAAGAAATTTCTTATAAATAATTGATTGTCAACACTTAAAGCCCAGTTTTGGGGTATACCCAAAACTGAGACCCCCAAAACAGACCCCTAACCCCCTTCTAAACACCCTGCTACAGACCCACACATGACCCACAAGAGTAAATAATGAGAAAATGAAGAAAAATGACAACACAGAATAGAATGGTAACGCTTGCGGTTGCTAGCGCAACCGCAGGCTCCCTGCTCGCTCCGCTCGCACCAAACTCCCTTGAATGGTAACGCTTGCGGTTGCTAGCGCAACCGCAGGCTCCCTGCTCGCTACGCTCGCACCCAACTCGCTTGAATGGTAACGCTTGCGGTTGCTAGCGCAACCGCAGGCTCCCTGCTCGCTACGCTCGCACCCAACTCACTTGAATGGTAACGCTTGCGGTTGCTAGCGCAACCGCAGGCTTTCTGCTCGCTACGCTCGCACCAAACAAAGCGGTTAGGTCCGTATTTGTCGGCTAGCGCATTGCTCGGGGGCTTTCCACCCCCGAACCCTCCCCATAATTAGCTGAACTTGCTTGCGTTTCTTGCTTGCAAATCCCCCCTCTGCCCCACCCATATATAGGCATAGTCGGTAGCCCCCTCTTTAGGTTTATGGCGCATTGTCGGGGGCTTCCGCCTATACCTATATCC
>JAGKXC010000236.1 GCA_021151535.1 Sphingobacteriia bacterium
GCTCCCTGAGTTGGACTCGAACCAACGACCTAGCGGTTAACAGCCGCTCGCTCTAACCGGCTGAGCTATCAAGGAGTTCATGTTTTAACAAGGTTGCTTTTGAAAGCGTTGCCATGTCTCAACCGGAATGCAAAAATAGTACGAAATACGTTTCGATTCAATACCTTTGTGAAAATTTTTTAAAAAAATATTCATGAGCTTACTTGTTATCGGTTCTGTTGCCTTTGATGCCATCGATACTCCCTTCGGAAGTACCGGCAAAATTGTAGGTGGTGCTGCCTCTTACATCACCCTTGCTACCTCGTTGTTATACAATAAAGTAGGCCTCGTGGCTGTGGTAGGTGAAGACTTTGATTTCGACTTCGTAGAAACCCTAAAGTCACGCAGCGCCGACGTGTCTGGCTTGCAAATAAAACAGGGAGAAAAAAGTTTCTTTTGGCATGGAAAATACCATATGGACATGAATTCTCGTGATACTTTGGTTACTGAATTGAATGTTTTGGGTGATTTTGATCCCATTATTCCTGCTCACTTGCAGCAACCCGAGTATGTTATGTTAGGGAATTTATCGCCCCAAGTACAATTGACTACTTTAGATCGCCTTACCCAAAAACCCAAATTGGTGGTGTTGGATACCATGAATTTTTGGATGGATATTGCACTCGATGATTTGAAAAAAGTATTGCAACGCGTAGATGTGTTAACCATCAATGATGAAGAAGCACGACAGTTGAGCGGCGAATACAGTTTGGTGAAAGCCGCACGTGTTATTAGGGCGATGGGTCCTAAAACCTTGATCATTAAGAAAGGTGAGCATGGTGCATTGTTGTTTGGAACGTCTGAATCTGGTAACGAAGAGATTTTCTTCTGCCCAGCTTTGCCGTTGGAAGAAGTTTTCGATCCAACAGGGGCTGGCGATACATTTGCCGGAGGCTTTATTGGGTATTTGGCCAGCACCGGTAAAACAGATTTTGAAGCGATGAAAACTGCTATTGTTTATGGTAGCGCGATGGCTTCATTCTGTGTGGAGCAGTTCGGAACCAATAAGGTTGCCAGCATGAGCAAAGAAGATTTGAGCGCTAGGGT
>JAGKXC010000021.1 GCA_021151535.1 Sphingobacteriia bacterium
GGCAGCAATTCAGCAAAAAAGAAAGGCTCCATCATGGAAACTGTGCTGAAAAAAGAATTAAAAAAGGCAAAGAATGTTTCTGTTCATACCTATAAAAATGGTGTTTTTACCCCTGCATTGCCAAAAAGAAGAGATAGTTTAATATTATCTGTTTGCAGTGAAGACATTAAATTACGAATTCCCATCAGCAAAGAAATTGAATCTACAGAATTTAATCATTCTTATATAATAGGCGATATTTCTTGGTTTGAAGATTCACGTTTTTATACCAGCCAAAACCAATACAACTGCTTGTATCCTACCATAAATTACGTAGACATTATTGATTCCTGTAGCATTGATTTTGCGCAACGTTTTTACAAGAAAAACTTATCTGAGCCCAGTAAATTCGCCTATATCGGCTACGACCAAGCCAAATTTTTATTGAATAATTTCTTGTTATATAATAAACATTTGGAAGTTGCAGAAAAACCCCGAATTGAATATGGTTTGATCAACAATTTTTCATTATCTAAATCTTTATTAAAATCCGACGATGCTACATGGATTAATGCAGCGGTGCGATTGGTAAGGATCGACAATAACATGTCGGAATTATTTAAACCTTAATTCAACTTCATTAAACCACTGCAAGTTATTGCAGATCAACATTATGTTACCCTACCCTTTTAAGAAAAACTGTTTACAAATTTTGCAGGAATACGATGGCAAAGTTCCATTTCATCAATACTTTAAAGTAATGGCTCAAAACCATAAAAACTGGGGAAGTAAAGACAGAAAGCGTTATAAGGCAGCGTGTTATGGTTTTTGGAAATGGTGTTCTAGGGAATTACTCAATAGTGAGGAATTATTTTTTCAATGGCTAGAAGAACATTTCGAGGCGGTCAATAAAGCAAACAATAGAGAAGCACATAATTCGGCTTTGGCAGACAGCGAATTGATGTCTGAAGAATCTATAGGTTATAATACTAATGAATCGTATCAGGAAACAACAAAATCAATCACATCAATTCCTGGAATACATTGGCCTAATTGGAGCAGTGAAATTGAGGAACAACGGTGGTTAAAATGGTTTCGAAACGAAGCTCCCGTTTGGATCAAACGATTACATAACGACAAAAGTTTACAATCTGGAATTGATCATGGGGATTTAACTTTATTGGATACGAAAGGAGATGCACTTAGTTTTCAATCCAATATCAATTTGGATTTTTGGGTTGAAAAGGGCGATATTTTGATTCAAGATTTCGGATCACAGCAATCCATGGAAATTACGGATTTGATGTTGGAATTAATGAATCAAACAAAGGCTGAAAGTTCAGCAGACCAACACAGTTTACAAATTTTGGATTGTTGCAGTGGCGCAGGCGGAAAGGCATTAGGTTTAAGCGCTAATTTATTAAGAAAATCTGTTGGTCAATCTGCCAATCCAGTTCGTTTTGAACTCACTTGCACGGATATTCGCAATTCTATTTTACATAATCTAAAAGAGCGTTTCAAGAAAACGGGACTGCCCTTACCAAAGACGCAAGTTATCAATTGGACAACCCCAGAAAATCAATGGATTACAGATTATATTGAATCATTTGATGCGGTAATTGCAGACATCCCCTGTTCTGGATCAGGAACATGGAGAAGAACCCCAGAGGAGGCACATTTCTTCGATACAATTCATTGGAAGGAATTCAATAATTCACAAATTGATATTGTAAAAAATGCGAGTAAAATGGTAAAAATTGGTGGTTATTATTTGGTTTTAACTTGTTCCGTATTTGCGCAAGAGAACGAAATGTTAATTGAAAACTTTATTTACGGTGTTGAATCGAAATGGGAAATAAAGCAACAGGGATTCTGTGGTGGTGACGAGAACAATGCAGATTTTATTTATCGCACCATTCTAAAGAGAAAAGGTTAATGAGCAGGTATTAAGCTGGATCATAAGCCCATTTCACATAGATACTACCCCATGTAAAACCGCCACCGAAAGTTGAGAAAATAAGGTTATCGCCCTTTTTAAACTGTTTTTCAAAATCAAACAAACAGAGTGGTAAAGTTCCAGAAGTAGTATTACCGTATCGGTGTATATTTACTAAAACTTTAGATTTATCGAGACCCATGCGTTCTGCTGTGGCATCGATGATTCTCAAGTTAGCTTGGTGCGGTACTAACCAATTCACATCATCTGCAGTTAGGTTATTACGCTGCATAATTTCGTAAGAAACATCAGCCATATTGGTAACGGCGAATTTAAAAACAGTTTTACCTTCTTGGTGAACGAAGTGTTGTTTATTGCGAATTGTTTCTTCAGAAGGAGGTAATAATGATCCTCCTGCAGGCTGATATAGCCATTCTCTTCCGCTACCATCAACTTTCAAAATTGAATCACAAATACCATAACCTTCTTCATTGGGTTCAAGCAATACACAACCAGCACCGTCACCAAAGATGATACAGGTATTTCTATCCGTATAATCAATGATAGCAGACATTTTATCTACACCGATTACAACTACTTTTTTATAGGCACCCGATTGAATAAAACGTGATCCTGTTTCTAAAGAAAAAAGGAAGCCAGAACATGCTGCAGAAACGTCAAATCCCCAAGCGTTTTTTGCCCCAATTTTATCGGCCAAAACATTGGCTGTAGCTGGGAAAATATAATCACCTGTAACTGTACCTAGAATAATTACATCGATATCAAGGGGACTAATCCCTCTTTTTTCGAGCATAATTTTCACGGCTTCTGCGGCCATATCACTACTTGCCTTTCCTTTTTCCAAAATATGGCGTTCGTGTATTCCAGTTCTGGCACGAATCCATTCATCGGTGGTATCCACCATTTTCTCTAAATCGAAGTTGGTTAGGATATCTTTAGGAACATAACCGCCTACAGCGGTAATAGCAGCTTGAATTTTCATAACTTAAGAAACCGAGGATTGATTTTCAACAAATTTTTTCATGGCTTGTTGAATGCTCAGGGTAAGTTGAGAATCAACTGCCTGAACGGCTAATTCTACCATTTTAACAAAAGTTTCAGCTTTAGTAATACCATGCCCTACAATAACTGGTGCATTAACTCCCAAAACCAAACTACCTCCGTAGTGTTTAAAATTAAATTTATCAAGATATTCATCTTGAACGCCCCGTTTAGCCAAACGGTAATAAAATCCTTCACAAACCTTAATTACTACGTTACCTGTAAAACCATCACATACTATTACATCTGCATGATCACCGAAGATATCTCTACCTTCAACATTTCCAACAAAATTGATAGAATTGTTTTGAGCTAGCAATTGGTGAGTAGCTTTGGTTAACAAGTTACCTTTTTCACTTTCCTCTCCAATGTTTAACAATCCCACCTTGGGATTGTTATTTTTATACATCATAGAAGAAAGTAAACTTCCTAAGATTGCAAATTTTGATAAGTGTTCGGGCTTGCAATCTGCATTGGCTCCAACATCTAGAAGCAATCCAGGATTGCTATCAATTCGTGGGATACCTGTGTACAAGCAAGGCCGATCAAGTCCTTCTACAGTTTTTAAAAACTGTAGAGAACCAACCAACATAGCGCCGGTATTTCCAGCGCTAAGAAATGCGTCTATTTTGTGGGTTGCTAGATATTGAAATCCAACAGACAGACTAGATTGAGGCTTCGCAACCAGCGCTTTTACTGGATGTTCAGCCATTTCAATGACTTCAGGCGTATCAATGATAGTGAAAACACTAGCATCTATACCTTCAGCACCAGCGATCGACAAAATATCTTCTTTCCTTCCGAAGAGAACCAATTCTACAACGGGGAATGCAGATTTTGCCAAACAAGCGCCCTTGACAGCTTCAAGCGGAGCATAATCGCCCCCCATCGCGTCAATTCCTACCTTCATTTTTAGTTGTCGTTTCTACCTTTCATTACCTTTTGACCGCGGTACATACCAGTTTCTAGATTAACTCTATGAAACAGTGATACATCACCGGTAACAGGGTCAGCAATCATAGGACGTACCTCGATTTTGTCGTGTGTTCTGCGCTTATCGCGACGAGTTTTTGATATTTTTCGCTTAGGATGTGCCATTTCCTTAAATTATTTCAATATGTCTTTAAGTTTTAACCAACGTTCGTCAATTTCACCATTATCTTCATCTGAGGAATCAGATGCGACTTGTTGAAGTTTTTCTAATTTTGATAACATTGCTTGATCGCAAGGTTTAATATCCAAATCATCACAATTGCGAAGCATTGGAAGCGCTAACAAGGCCGATTCGTAAACTTGCTGAGCAATTGACAATTTAAAGTCACTCGCCCGCAAATAAACCAATTCGGTTTCTTGGTCTTCACTATCTTGAACTGTTTCTCCTTGCCCATCTAACTTTACGATTAAACGATATTTTGTTGTGATGGGAAATGGAATTGCCACTAAGCAACGGTCACAGATTTGCGATATTGAACCAGATATATGAAGCATCACATGCATCCAATTGCTGCTTTTATCTATATCAGCAACTATGGATAATGATGCATCTTTTACATCTTCATTACCAAACTCTTCAAAGAACTCCTTTCCTGCGTCAAAGTTTACCGTGTGTTTGCCGTCTTTCAACTTCACAAACTCTATCGACAAATTATCGTTTTTCACAGGGGTGTTTATTAAAACGAACGGCAAAAATACGAAATTATACTCAACTTATCAAGTAATTCAAAGTATTTAGGCATTTATTAGTAAAACATTCAATCTGAGTAAGATAAAAAAAAGAGGGCCTTTCAGGGCCCTCTTTTATATGAAAAAAATATTGTTTTAGATTAATACTCCCACAAATCGTGTTCCCAAATAAACATAGTGTTTTTGAATTCCTCTGCTCTCAACAAAGCAGCCAAACCATTCTGTTTGTAATCAGGTTGATCATAAATATACTGATCATTCCATTCAGAAGTCTTAACAATATAGCTATCGAACATTCTGTGTAAGTTCATGTATTGATCCCAATTTAAACGCATAGCATCGTTAGTGCGGTTAAATACTTCAGATTTTGCTAAAGTTGGTCTGCAATCATCCATTTTCAACCAATAGGGTTTACTTTGAACAACTAACCCACCCCCCTTATCGATTTCACGAATTGGAGCAATTCCGATAATTATTGGCTTTAATTCACCATGCTTATAATCAAATACCCAATCTTCCATGATTTCGAATTTATTGATTTCTTCCCAAGTGAAATACACAGGAAAGGTTGAATCAACTAGATCGTCCGGATCTTCTGAACCTTCTCTTTGTTTAGAAACTGTTTTAATATCAGCAGTTAAACGAAGAATGTCTTCCGGAGTAATTACGAAATTGAACGAATCAGTTCTGTAAGCCTTTACCAATCCCTTTGTAGCCAAATCCCAAAAAATTTGACGTACTGGTTGGCGAGGCCAAACCCAACATTTATTCATTTTCTGACGTGTATCAATTACTCTCCAAACTCTTTTACGATATTTGATATCCTCATTACGAAGATAAGGACGAGAGATAACGATACCTTGCATATTTTGAATGTTGGTATCTTGGTTTACATACTCAGGTTCATAGTGTGCCTTAGCTGGATCATCATAGTGTGTTCCGATTTCAGGAATCACAATATCTGCAGAACCAACGGGTGCTGGGGCACTTCCGCCCGCACCGGCACCAGAACCAGCTCCTGAGCCACTACCTGCTGCAGGAGCAGATCCACCAGAACCACCACTACCTTCACCGAAGCCAGGGAATCCTGGGAACTGAGCCTTTGCCGTAGCAACAGAACACAGAGCCAAAACGATCAATATTTTTTTCATAGTTAACAATTTTACTTATCCAAAGTAGCTGATACGTTGTCCAAGAATTTAGGAACATTATCAGGACCAACTACTCTAATTTGTTCGAAGAAGATCTTATCGCCAGCTTTCAAACCACTCAAGTAACCTTGAATTGGACCTAAGCTTTTGCCGTTTACCATTTGTTCTTTGTAGCCGATAGTTCTACCGATACAAGAGAATTTAAATGATACAACATTGTATTTAACACCATCATAAACAAAGTTCTCCAAAGGTGCAGTAGCTTCTGATTGAATTCTCAAACCAGACAAAGAAATATTTCCAGCGAAACCTATTCCACCTAATTTGAAAGTTGGCTTTGGTACGTTACGAATTTTAAATTTCTTTTCACCCATGCTTACAGTTCTGCCATCAGGTAATTTTGCTTGAACCTTGATAATACACTCATTACCATTTCTAGTTGGCAACAAAGCGAAGTATTTACCAGCACCATTTGGTTTAAGGTTTACACCACCACCTACTGCTTGAACCATTACGTTCTTAGGATCTACGCCACCCACAGAAATTGAGATAGGGTTAGGTAAACCAACATAGAATACGTTCAATTCATCAGCAGAAATTGCAGCTTGAGGAGCGAAAACGCTGTATTCAGCTTCAGTTTCAATATTTTGGAATCCTCCACCACCTTTTGGTACTGCGATATTAACTTTATACTTCTGACCTCCAGGAGTAGCGCTAGTAACTTTATATTTACCAACACCATCAACTACTTCAATTGGTCTACCATTAACAGTAATTGTCATTTGCTTGCGAGAATCATAAGCTGCCAACAAAATGTCTGCCTCATAAGTCTGGTTAGTTAAAACCGCACCAGTCTTAGCAGATACAACTGCGATAGTCTTGTCGAATTTGAAGTCAGTTGCGTTAACAGACTGAGCTAATAAAGTATTAATTTCCTTCTGTAAAGTACGAGCATCGTTTTCAACTTTGCTCAACATTACAAACACACCACCTAATGGAGAATGCTCTAAGTACATGCTAACCCACTCAGGAATACCATTCGCATTTAACTTTTCTTCAGCATATAAAGTAGTCTTAGTACCAATTTTCTCAGCTTCAGCTTTCAAAAACTTCTTAGACTCTTCATCTTTACCCAAAGCTGGGTCGTTTGCTGCTTTATTCAAAACATTCAACATTTGGGTTCTGGTGTCGTTGATTAATTTCAACAAATCCTTACCATTTTTACCTTGATCTTTTACAACAAAGTAATTGGCGTGAACTTCCATGTTATCACCTTGAGTTAATTCAGGAACACCACCAGGTACCAAAATAGCCTCTGGCTCTTGCTTACGTCCAGTTTTAGGGTCTTTCCCGTCGCCAGTTAAAGTAAGCAAATCATTTTTGATAGTTCCCAATCGGTTTGCCAAAACATCTGCAATCGCTGCAACTTCTTCAGCATATTTCTTTGCTGCTTTTGCACCAGGATTTTCAGCATCCTTGCTCAAAGCTTGCAAAATTTGACCGTTAGCCTGAATAATATTAGAAGTAGACTTATCTAAAGAGTTCTCGATTAAGTTGAACGCTTTAATAATTTCTTTCGATACGTTTAATGCCAAAAGAGCAGTTAACACGAGATACATCATGTTAATCATCTTTTGACGTGCTGACAATTTACCACCTGCCATTGATTATTCTCCTTTTTAAATGTGGTATAAAATTAGATGCCCCAAGAATTACTTGGTACCACCCATTGCTGTCAACATGTTACCGTAGATAGAGTTCAAGTTGCTCAAGTTGCGGTTCAACCTAGACAATTCCTGATTGAACTCACTAGTAGCAACTTCAGTATTTGCTAAATTAGCCAAAGCTCCACTCAAACCTTGAGAGAAAGAACCCATAGAATCAGATACCATAGCAGTACTGTCAGCGATATTTGACATATTCTTAGCAGCTTTATGAGCGCTATCAGCATACTCGTTAGTAGCTAAAGCAGCATTGGTTAAACTAGACATTTCAGAAACGTTAGTGCTCAAAGAAGTTAAGCTCTTTCCTAAGCTTTCAATCAACTCAGGTCCAATATTGGCTTGTGCCAACATAGAATCCAACTGTTGAGAAACACTTCCAGAAGCTTTCTTCTCTTTTTTTGTTGGTTCACCACCAGCCAATTCAGGATAAACCAAAGACCAATCTGGATCCATGTGAACTGGTTCGAAAGCAGAGATAATAAAGATTGCTGCCTCAGTCAATAGACCAACAGACAACATAATATCCGCACCTTTCAAGTGAAGAATTTTAAACAAAGCACCCACGATTACTACCGCAGCACCGATACCGTACACAAAGTTCATGATTGTTTTGAACTTCTTTGATTCGAAAACACTGTTGTTACTCATAATGTATTTTAGGTTATAGTTTTAGGTTTTTTAGGTTAATATTCTAACGATTCGATTTACTCGATTATTGTATAAAGTCTTAAGAAAAATAAAGAAATGAATTACTTACGGTCTTTGTCTGAACGTCCAATGTAAGTTTGAACACAACGGAAACCAACGTAACATTTGCTAGTATCTTGATATTCAGCAGTTCTTGCACCATTTTCAATGAAGTAAGCTACATCTTTCCAAGATCCACCGCGAATGACTCTGCGCTTCTTGTTAATATCTACTTGAGCCTCTTTTCCACGCTCAGGAATATAAACGTAATTATCACCGTTTAAATCATGAACAAATGAGTTGTTTGCTTTATCCCAAGATGTTCTTGTCCATTCAGCTACATTACCCGCCATATTATATAAACCATAATCATTGGGGAAGTAACTATCAACACGCACTGGATATACACCACCATCTACTCCATAGTTACCGCGTAAAGGTTTGAAGTTAGCTAACATACAACCTTTGCTATTTCTTGCATAAGGACCACCCCATGGATATTTGTTTCCAATTCTTCCACCGCGAGCTGCGTATTCCCATTCGTATTCAGTTGGCAAACGGAAATCTTCAGTGTTTGGAAGATATCCATTGGTTTCCCAATAAGCAGTTTTTCTATCTGTTCTCCAACGGCAAAATGCACGCGCTTGGTGCCAAGTTACACCCACAACCGGATAATCATCATATTTCGGATGCCAGAAGTAAACACGAGCCATTGGTTCGTTGTATGAATAAGTAAAGTCACGCACCCAACACAAGGTATCAGGATAGATACGAATTGTTTCTGTACGCAAAAACTCCTTACGATTCATTGGATTGTAACGATCGCGGTCCAATCGAGCCGCTTTGTCATAGTCAAACCACTGGAAAGTATATTCCAATTTACGGGTATCAATCTGTGGTTTGTTTTGGAAACGCTCTTCATCTTGATAGAACATTCCAGATAATTCCTCTTTATATCTCTCCCAATCTACTTGACGGTAATGATTAATAAATCTGTTACCATCTTCATCTTCTGGAGTGTAATATTCTGGATCATCAGTCTCAATTCTTGCCAATGAGTCAATTACATAAGCAACAAATTGTCTATATTCATTATTAGTGATTTCAGTTTCGTCCATCCAAAACGCAGTAATTGTCATCTGCTTATTTGGTTCCAAATAGGAATTAAAGATGTCCTCCCCACCCTGACCAGTATGGAATGTACCTGATGGAATATAAACCATTCCTGGAGGTTGTGGGTGGAACCATGGACGACGGCCTTGAACTCCGGTTAAGTCACCGGTATCAGCCGGACCACAGGCATAAACCAGAACAGAAGCAGCAATCGCTACTTTACGCACGGTCTTATTGCCTAATAATGAGGCAATTTGCTTCTTTACGTTTCTGGTTGTGAGGGTTCTCATCACTGTTTTTTTCATCTGCAATATTGTTTATGCGGTCTAATTGAAAGTGGCAAAAATAAAGTTTTGAAGCGAAAATCCAAATGTTTCTTTATTTTTTGTCTCTATTAAACGCAAATTTTATTTGTTTATTATGTGTGGATAACTAAAAATTTTCTGTTAATAACCATTAATCCAATGTGTAAGGACGATCCATATACAGTGGGTGACGATATTTTACTGGCGGGCGATCTGGTAATGTAACCATGAAGCAATAGTTAACTTGCAATTCGTGTGAACCACCAGAAGCTCTTAAAATTTTGTTGGTTGAAAGATCATATGCATAACCGACTCTCAATTTTTGAGAACTAGAACCACCCAATAATGGAGGATAATAACCAAACATTAATGAGAAAGATTCAAACCCGGCTCCATATACACGCATGTTTACACCACCGGCAAACAAATCCTGCCATGTAGCCATTCCTTGTAAATCCAACTGAGGTTTAACCATACCACCCTTACCCATTACAGTTTTTATCAAAAAAGATGGTTCCAATTTTAATGAAGGATTTCCAAGAAAATTCTCTTGCTTATATCCACCCACTATATATAAATGTCGGTTTGTAGTAATATTCACTGTTCCACCTGGGCCGTAACTAAATGTTTGTGGATTCAAATGCGTCATTGATACACCAATAAATGCCCCATCCATAATGTTAGGATCAGAATAGTATGCTCCCGCACCAAATTCTACTTTGGTATCAGGACTTGAAGTTGTAGGAATATTTGGGTCTCCGGGATCATGATATCTTAAACCTGTTACATCCAATTGCTTGGTGTAGCTGGTAAAGTCAAATCCCAAACGAATATTAGCACCTGAAGATAAAGTGTAAGCGCCAGACAAACCTCCGCGAATAGACACGTTGGTTTCGTAAGCGATTTTATCGTGAATCATCGCCAGAAACGCACCACCATAATTGTTGCCCTTTACAATCACTGGTGCAGAAAAACCTAAACCATTGGTGCGAGGCGCCACGTTCTTGGCGAAATTGTCTGAGGTCATTAAACCATTTCCTTTTGCTTCAGTTTTTAACAATTTAGACTCATCGTCATAACCCAACCACTGTTGGTGAGTAATGGCGTTTAAGCAAAATTGCCCAGAAGCACCTGCATAAGCCGGATTGTATAACAACTTGTTATACGTAAAGTGGGTAAACATCGGATCTGTTTGCGCCTGAAGGGCAACCGGAACGGCTGTGCAAGCGGTCAATAATCCGAGGCAGAGTAACTTTATATTCATTTTGCGCCAAAAATAGATTCTGCGATTTTCAAAAATCCGAGAAAATGATGGAATTGCCAAACATTTTTTTTAATAATTAACATTTTTTTCAAAATCTGCATTACTCGTGGATAAACATCGCCCCGATTGATAGGAATCTCCATCACCTTTGCCTTAACATTGTAGTCACAATTGTACACAAATTATGGCTGAAATATTGGTCATCGACGACGAAAGTCCGATCAGAGACACCCTCAAGGAGATCCTTGAATACGAAAATTACAGCGTAACCACCGCAGAAGACGGCACAAAAGGCCTCGCCCTAATCCAAAAAAATGATTATGATGTGGTATTATGCGATGTAAAAATGCCAGGAATTGATGGCATGGAACTGCTGGATCGTGCCTTGGCATTAAAACCAGACACCCCATTTATCATGATTTCCGGTCATGGTAACGTGGAAATGGCCATCGAAGCTACCAAAAAAGGCGCTTACGATTTCATCACCAAGCCACCCGATTTAAATCGCTTATTGATCACCATCAGAAATGCCATTGATCGCAACAACTTGGTGGTTGAAACCAAGGTTTTGAAGCGAAAAGTGGCGAAAACCTTTGATATCATTGGCGATACTCCTGCAATTCTAAAAATCAAGGATACGATTGAAAAGGTAGCTCCTACAGAAGCTCGTGTTTTGGTAACCGGTGAAAACGGTACAGGTAAGGAATTGGTAGCACGTTGGATTCATGAAAGAAGCAACCGTGCAAACATGCCTTTGGTTGAGGTGAATTGCGCTTCTATTCCGTCTGAATTGATTGAAAGTGAATTGTTTGGACATGAAAAAGGCAGTTTTACATCGGCGATTAAGCAACGTATAGGTAAATTTGAGCAGGCCCATGGCGGAACGTTATTCTTGGATGAAATTGGCGATATGAGCATGAGCGCTCAAGCCAAGGTTCTAAGAGCCATTCAAGAAGGTAAAATTGCCCGTGTGGGTGGCGATAAAGAAATCAAAGTAGATGTAAGAATTGTTGCCGCTACCAACAAAGATTTATTGGAAGAAATAGAAAAAGGCAATTTCAGAATGGACTTATACCACCGATTAAGTGTGATTCTGATTCACGTTCCTACATTAAATGAACGCACCGATGATATTCCGGCGATTGCAGATAAATTCTTAAGAGAGATTTGCGATGAAAATGGATTAACCCAAAAGTCATTTACCGAAGATGGTTACAATGCGTTGAAGGAAGTGAATTGGACGGGTAACATCCGGGAATTGCGCAACGTAGTTGAGAGATTGGTAATTCTTTGCGGCGATAAAATTACGGGCGAAGATGTTTACAGTTATTCCAATCCTGCGCAGCGTGGTTCGGATCCATTTGGCGTAGTAGACCAGTATAAAACCTTGCAGGATTTCAGAGATTGGGCAGAGAAAATTTTCATTGAAAGAAAGTTGGTTCAAAACGGATGGAATGTGGCAAAAACGGCTCAAGAGATTGATATCCAGCGAAGTCATTTATACAATAAAATAGAAAAGTATAATTTAAAGAGAAGGTAACTGGCGATGGCCAAGTTTGGTAAAGATGTGGAATGGGCGGCTAGCTTGCTGCGAAGCGGCAAGCTGGTGGGGATACCCACCGAAACCGTTTACGGTTTAGCCGCCCATGGGTTAGATGAAGCAGCTGTCGCTGCCATTTTCGAAGCAAAACAACGTCCGCATTTCGACCCCCTCATCCTCCATGTGCCTTCCGCATCGCATGCTCAACATTATGTGGCCACCTGGCCCAAAACCGCTCAAACCCTTGCCGATGCATTCTGGCCAGGGCCGCTTACCCTCGTTCTCCCTAAAAAAAATACCGTTCCCGATTTGGTAACATCCGCTCAACCCACCGTGGCCATTCGCGTTCCCAATCACCCCCTTACCCTGCAACTCCTAAACCTCCTCGATTTTCCTCTGGCAGCACCTAGTGCCAATCCCTTCGGCTATGTGAGCCCAACCTCCGCTCAACATGTACTCAATCAACTGGAAAATAAAATTGATTACGTACTTGACGGTGGACCCTGTGAAAAAGGACTTGAAAGCACCATTATCGATCTTTCAACCCCCATTCCTACCCTCCTTCGATTGGGATCTATACCCATCAATGAAATTGAAAAAGTAATCGGCCCCATTCAAATAAAAGTAAATCAAAATAGCAATCCATCCGCTCCTGGAATGCTCGATCAACACTATTCTCCCTACTGTAAACTCATCCCCTTTCAACCTTTAAATTCCCTAAACGCCGAACAACCCACCCAACAGTCAGACCAATACACCCCCGTTCTTTCCGATATCCTGCAGCAATTCCCAGCAGAATCCATTGCCCTACTCTCCTATTCTTCTCAAGATTTTCAGCAATTTCCGCTGCAATGGCAGTCAGCAATCCCCCATCATTTCGTGCTTACAAATTCTCATCCCGATTTTGCCCATGCTGCCAGTAATTTGTTCAAAACGCTTCGAAATTTTGATGAACAGCAACTGAAATGCGTAATTTTCACTTGGGCTCCGAAAGAAAATCTAGGTTTGGCCATCAACGACAGATTGCAACGCGCAGCCGCAAAACGATAATCCAAACTGGATAACATAAACCCTTGAAATTCCGAAAACAACGGAGATTTAAAATCCGCACGTCTATAGGCATTTATTCAAACGCCTTCTGCAAGGCAATAGCCAACGAAATTGAATATAACCTGGCCTTCGCCAAATTATATTTCTTCAATAAACGATAGCGAATTATCCAACGCCACCCAAAGTTCTTTGGAAAAAGCTTCGATTCCCTGACAAGGATGCTGCATATTAAATGTATGCGACGCACCAGGAACCGTCATCCGTAAACTGTGCAAACATGCCTCATACATGGGTTCAGAAGTAGCCACAGGCACAACTTCATCGTTTTCTCCATGCACTATCAATAACGGTCTACCCAAAGCCCTGGCATTTTCCAACACATCATATTCTTCCTCATGTGCAACCAAATCTTCCCAAATGGTATAACGCAGTGGTAATCTCTGGCCGGTTCGGCTATTGAAGGTAAATAACTCCTTCTCCGCCTTCCATTCTGCCTTATCAAACTGAGCAAACAATGATTGATATGATGGAATGGGGTTCCAAGCGATTACCTTTTCTACAAAATTGGGATACAAATTGGCAAAAACAATTACGTTCGCTCCACCGCGGGAATGACCTAACCAAGTAACGTGTTCCCGATCCAAATTATATTGCTGCGCCACTTCTTTCAGCCATTCTGCTACCGCTTTCATGCTGTTTAATTCGGAAGTAACAGTATTAAGCGCAAATTTTTGAATATCAGAAACCACATCTTCATCACCCGCTACCCCATTTCTGGCATAATTAAAGGTAATCACCGCTACATTCCCTGCCGCAAAATATTCATGCAAAAATGGTGCATAGCCCCAATTTTTAAATCCCTTGAATCCGTGACAGTAAATTAATACCGGAAAAGGTCCATCTGCTTCGGGCGATGGTGGTAAAAACAAATCGACGGCCATTTGACCGTCGATTGCTTCAATTTGAAATGAGTTATGGTTTTCTACCATGTGCCCAGGACCGGAGTCGAACCGGTACGGGTGTTATCCCACAGGTGTTTGAGACCAGCGCGTCTACCAATTCCGCCACCTGGGCATGTTCTTTAAAGAACGGGAGTGCAAAAGTACAATATTTATTGATATTTCCAAATAATTAGCCAATAAATATTGCAGATTTTTCTAGAAAAAATCACATTGAGCGTTTTTCCCATTCCACCACTTCCATTTTCTCAATTGCCCCAGCATTAATTTCAAAACGCAATGCAGTTCTAACTTTATGAAAACCATGCAATCCGCATGATCCGGGGTTGATGTATAGTGTTTTTGGAAACTTCGGATCCTTTTTCACCATCAAAATATGCGAATGTCCACACACCATAATTTCCGGTGTATATTTTTCCAAAATGAACTTCACTCGATCGGGAAATTTGCCAGGTTTTCCACCTATATGAATCATATAAACCTTTAAACCTTCCCGCATCGCGAACTGTTCCACTGGATATTCCAATTTCACATCCTGACCGTCCACATTGCCATGTACACCCAAAATGGGCTTACCCATGGCGGTTATGGCCTTATGCATATCCAAATTTAACCAATCGCCCGCATGCCAAACTTCATCCGCCCACGCCACATGGTGCAACAATCCCTCATCGCAATATGCGTGATTATCGCTAAGGCATAGAATTTTCATACGGTGGAAATCAGTAAACTGAAAGAAGTGGGCTCATCGCCCTAAAAAAGAAGCAATAGTGAATTAAAAAATCTCGCGCTTGGGATCCCATTGCTCAAGGTAATCGGCAACGCGACGTACAAACATACCACCCAAACCACCATCAACCACACGGTGGTCGTAGCTATGCGAAAGGTACATCATATGTCTGATTGCAATTACATCACCATGCTCTGTTTCCAAAACTGCCGGTTTTTTGCGAATGGCACCTACAGCCATAATAGCCACCTGTGGCTGATTAATCACTGGAGTTCCCATTACATTGCCAAAAGAACCCACGTTTGTAAGGGTATAAGTACCGCCTTGAATTTCATCGGGCGATAATTTATTAACCCTAGCTCTATTGGCCAAATCGTTCACAGCACGGGTTAAACCCAACAAATTCATGGTATCAGCATTTTTGATAACAGGAACAATCAGGTTTCCGTTTTGCTGTGCAACAGCCATACCTACGTTAATATTCTTTCTCTTGATGATTTTATCACCATCAACACTCACGTTAATCATTGGGAAATCGCGAATCGCTTTCACAATGGCTTCAATAAAGATTGGGGTAAACGTAATATTTTCACCTTCCTTCTTTTTGAATGCGTCTTTGATTCCATTTCTCCAGTTCACCAAATTTGTAACATCGGCTTCAACGAAGCTGGTTACGTGCGGCGATACGTGCTTACTCATAACCATATGATCGGCGATTAATTTTCTCACGCGATCCATTTCTACCACTTCATCGCCAGCATTTACAGAAACTGCCGGTGCTTTAATGGAAACAGTTGAACCACTTGATTTGGCATTTTCAGCAGGAGCTGAAGGCGCAGAAGCTGCTGGAGCGGCGGCGGGTGTTGCCACTTTGCCTTGGGCCTTATTGGAAACATAATCCAAAATATCCGCTTTGGTAACCCGTCCCTCTTTTCCAGTGCCAGGAACCGTATCTAATTCGGCCATTCCAATACCTTCAGAACGCGCGATATTCATTACCAAAGGTGAATAATATCTATCACCACTATGAGCTGTTAAACCAGCCAATTGGGTGTTCTTCTCAATTTGTTCTTCAATCTGCGCCGCCGCCGCCGCCACCGTTGCCGGTGCTTTCTCTTCGGCTGGAGCAGAAGCTACAGGTGCTGGAGCGGAAGCAGTTGCATCTCCAGCCGTATTTACCATCGCCACTGGATCGCCAACTTTTACTACATCACCTTCTTTGTACATCTGCTTGGTTAAAATACCCGCTTCCGTACTCGGAATTTCACTATCTACTTTATCTGTGGCAATTTCAACGATAGCTTCGTCTTTTTCAACACGATCGCCTTCGTTTTTAAGCCAACGAATTACAGTTGCTTCTGCAATACTTTCGCCCATTTTGGGCATGATAATGGGTTTTTCAGCCATAATTTGAAAGCACAAAAATCGTTAAATAAAATGGTAAAGCCAAATGCTTCAACCTAATATTCATTGAACAGAAATTACTTCAAGTAAAAATCACCCTTTTACCACCTACTTAATTCGGGAATTCATCCTGCATTCCGCATAAAACCATCATCTCTTCCAACAACTCAACTTCCTCATTTTGTTCTTGTTGCTTGTAAGCATAATGTAAATTCCTCAGCATCCGTTTGATAATATCCTTATTTTTACAAGGGCGATAGAATTCTGGCTGTGCTTCAATCCCAATTACCTTTAAAAATGAACTGATATTTTCTTTAGTGAAAATTTGACCTTTGTTGTAGGGGTTTATATAGAACAACGGTTCACCTATCTCAGTTTGCAACCCACCATTCATTAATCCATTCTGCTCAATTATCAAACTGGGTTTACTTTCCGAATCAGATTCACATAATGCCACAACAAAATGTTGAGGCAAATTCACCCCATAAATTGGTAAACCAAGGCTTTGACAAATAAGAATATATAAAACACTCAATGAAATTGGATTCCCAGAATGTGTCTCTAAAACACAATTGATATAAGAATTTTCAGGCTTATGGTAATTTTCAGAGTTCCCTTTAAACCTATGCAAATCATATATCACATGATTGATCACCTGTAGTTGATCTGATTTTCTATGCAAATTACCCATACGGTACCAGCATTCTAAACGCAATTCATTGATTTGCTGCTTTACTTGTTGAAGCTTCAATCCAGGATATCTCGTTCTCGTTACAATCCACCAACCTTCAAGCAAATCACCATTTTCTTGGCTCCACCAACTGCTTAAATCTGCAATAAGTTCTTTCTTTGAAATCTGTTTTAACACAGAGGAAATTTCCTTCTCTAGATGAGGAAATTGGTTTTCAAACCAAATTTCTTCTATGGAAGTCAATAACGATCCCCCTTCCGAAAAAAGTCTTTCCTTTACTGTATTCACAACAAATTCATCTGGATCATCCAGCAATGAAATCATCGCTATTAACTCTTCTCTGGCAATCATAGAAACCTATTACCAACTAATTGATTAACTACAATTTTTACAAATTGATTTTATTTTTTCTTACCTCTTGAAAAGGTTTTCTTGGGCTTATCGGCAGATTCTTTAATCAAATTCGTTACATCCTCAAAGCTCAATACGTCCCAAGTTGTGGTTTTGGGAATGGCAATATTGTTTTTACCTTGTTTGATGTATGGACCATATCTTCCGTTTAAAATCTGGATGCCTGCATCCTGTTCAAATGATTTTAACACTTCTGCTTGGATACCATTTTGTTTCGCATCAATCCAAGAAATTGCCTGTTCCAATGTAGCCTCTTCTGGGTTAGCCGTTTTTGGAATGGCAACAGAAATACCATTATATGGGATGTATGGACCGTACCTGCCTTTAACAATCTCTACTTTATGTCCTTGGTATTCACCCAATTGTATTGGATATTGAGTACCACTAAATGCAGCTTTCAACAATTCCATGGCTTGCTCTTCCGTTAAAGCCAGTAAATCTGTTCCTTTGTCAACATTAATATATTTGGCTCCAATTTTTAAGTATGGGCCGTATCTACCAACATTAGCAATTACCTCTTCACCTTCCCAAACCGCAACGGTTCTTGGTAATTGAAACAATTTCAATGCATCATCCAAAGAAATACTATCAATACTCTGACCTGCTTGAATACTCGCATATTTCAAATCAACGCCATCTTCTCTGGTACCAATTTGAGCAAATGGTCCTGTTCTACCCATTCTTACGGAAACTTGACGTCCGGAAACCGGATCCACACCCAAAACACGCTCGCCAGTAACTCTTGCAGAATGTGCCATGGCATTTTCCACAGTTGAATGAAAAGGTTGATAGAATCCTTCTAACATTTCTTGCCAACCTTTTTTCCCTTGAGCAATCTCGTCGAACTCTTTTTCTACCGTTGCTGTAAAACCATAATTCAGAACACTTTGGAAGTTTTCATTTAAGAAATCAGTAACCAAAATTCCAATATCAGTAGGGAACAATTTATTTTTTTCGTAACCAAATTTCTCGGTCTTTACAGATTCTTTTATCTCACTTCCTTTCAGAACACACTCACGGATAGAGCGATGCTGTCCTTCACGTGTTTCAACAACTACGTAATTCCTTTTTTGAATGGTTGAAATTGTAGGTGCATAGGTAGAAGGTCTACCAATACCCAATTCTTCCAACTTCTTTACCAATGCTGCTTCTGTATAACGAGGTGCTGGTTTTGCATATCGTTCAGTTGAAGTAATGGATTTAACTCCCAAAGGATCTTGAATTTTCACTGCTGGCAATACACCTGATGCTTCCTCATCGTCTTCATCATCCGTGCTTTCCATATATACTTTTAAGAATCCATCAAACTTAATCACCTCACCTTCTGCAGCGAATTTTGATTTCTTTGAAAGGTCTTCGATGGTGATTATCGTTTTCTCCAATTCAGCAGTTGCCATTTGAGATGCAATTGAACGCTTCCAAATCAATTGATATAATTTCTTTTCTCTAGCATCCAAACCTGCTTCAGGAACAGCAAAATTTGTTGGTCTAATTGCTTCGTGCGCCTCTTGAGCTGATTCGTTCTTATTTGAATAATTTCTAGACTTACCATACTTAGAACCAAACATATCTGAAATGGCTTGAGCCGCCGCAGAAATAGCGAATTGACTCAAGTTTACAGAATCCGTTCTCATGTAAGTGATAAAACCATTTTCATAAAGCTTTTGCGCCAATCTCATGGTTGTTGTAACATCCATGCCTAATTTACGAGAAGCTTCCTGCTGTAATGTTGAAGTGGTAAATGGCGGTGCAGGATTCCTAAAAGTGGGTTTCACTTCCAAATTTGCAACTTGGAAAGATTCACCCATTAAAGATTCTAAAAATGATTTTGCATCTGATAAATCCGCGTATCGTTTACTGCCATCTGCCTTTAAAACTTTCCCATCGGGGGTAGTGAATTCCCCTACAACTTTGAATTCAGATTTGCTGTCAAACTCATTAATTTCACGCTCTCTTTCAACCACCAATTTTACAGCAACAGATTGAACCCTACCCGCAGACAATGAAGGGCGAACTTTCCTCCATAAAACAGGAGACAATTCAAATCCTACCAATCGATCCAAAACCCTTCTGGCTTGCTGCGCATCTACTAAATATTTATCAATATTTCTGGGATTCGCAATGGCATTTTGAATCGCTGTTTTAGTAATTTCATTAAATACAATTCTTTTGGTATTGGCTTCTGTTAAACCCAAAACCTCAAATAAATGCCAACTAATGGCTTCTCCTTCTCTATCCTCGTCCGATGCCAACCAAACGATCTCCGCCTCCTTTGCCATTTTCTTTAATTCAGCCACCAGCTTCTTTTTCTCAGCAGGCACTTCATACGAGGGTTTAAATCCGTTTTTAACATCAATGGCGGAATCGCCTGAAGACAAATCACGAATATGCCCCATCGATGATTTCACCACAAAACCATCACCTAAATATTTCTCAATGGTTTTTGCCTTTGCAGGCGACTCTACAATTACTAAGTTTTTTATCGACATATTGGCTTTATTTCGTTACAACAAAAGTTTGTTGCACTATGTTATGATTGGCAATTAACTGCGCCAAATATAATCCAGAAGTTAAATTTTCAGTTCCCTCTAAATCAATTTGATGCATTCCAGGATTTTTCAAACCTGCAGAATACTCGTGGATCACTCGTCCTTGCATATCCAAAATTCTCACTTTTGTTTCTGCCATTTCTTTCAACTCTATTAACATAACAGATTGATCATTGATTGGGTTTGGAACAATTTGAAAATGAGCAACATTATTTTGGATTTTCTCTGTAGATGCAGTGAAGGTGCTAATATTAATATTATCTATATATACAGGATTTCCACCGGCACTTATCACATCTATTCTAAAAATTAAACTCTTAGAAGTATTCAAACCAATACTACTCAAAGATGTCAATCCTGTTAATTTCCATTGATTTGCAGTAGGAACAAAGTTTGATGTATATGTTTGACCCGTGTAAGCCAAACCTGTTCCCGATCTTTCAATCACTTGATTAAATGTACCTCCACAATCTGAAGATGCAAATATTTTCAACGTTTCGGTTACATCGGCACTTGGTTGTGCATAGGAAGTCATAAAAGTAAACTTCACCCCAGAAGTAGTAGAAACATCTATGGCTGGTAAAGTAATACTGTAAACATTACCTACACCAGAGTTAGTTATAATAGGTGCACGCAAACTTGTTGTTCCTGCATAAGCCGCTTTGGTATACAATTCAAATCTGCTCCCGGATGGCGAAGAATGCATCATTTGCGTATTGCCAGTAAATCCTGTTGGATCGCCATTTTCAAAACCTTCTGTGTACATAGGCTTCAAAGTTGCTTGTGCCGGTAAAACTGTGATATAATCCGTTTTGGTAATTGAATTGCTTCCTTTTGTATTTTGAACCGTTAAACTAACTTGGTATTTACCAGGAGTTTGATAGGTTACCGTTGGATTTGCAATGCTAGAACTAGTCTGAGAAGCACCGGTGAATGTCCATGACCAAGCTGTAGGGTCACTCTTACAACTAATATCATAAAACTTAACACTCTGTCCTGCACAAATGGTTGTAGAACTAGATACAAAAGCTGCAACCGGAGCCAAAGCTTGAGGTGTAACGCCAGTTGCTATCAAATTCGCGGCAGAAACATTACTGCTTCTTGGCGATTGCTTCAAAAAGCTGTGCATTCTTACCTTCTGTTTTGCGGTGAATAAACATTGGCAAGATCCATTCGAATAATCCATATAATTCTCCCACATATCAGGTTTATCTGGGCTGTCATTGGTACATGAATTACCGTTTGTAGGGCAATTAGCGTTTGTAAAAGTAGATTCCACTGGCGGGGTATCATCAATTAAATCTTGATCCTGACAACCACCTTGAAATGTATGGAACAAACCTAACCAGTGGCCAACTTCATGGGTTAAAGTTCTACCAGAATCAGAGGCCACCGCTGTTCCAATGGTTCCAACTCTATCATGTCTTACAACTATACCATCGCCATTGGGGTTATTGTTAAATGGGAATACCGCATAACCCAAAATCTGACCTGATGCATCCGCAGAAACGATATTGGTTACAACCCAAATGTTTAAATACTTTTTATAATCCCAAATCACCAATTTCTTCGCTTGTTCATTAGTCATATCGTGGTTGTTGCCAACTGGAGAATAAACACGATTGATTCCGTCAAAACATTTGCCATTAGGATCTATAGTTGCCAATTCAAATTTTATCTGACAATCTGCCTCTAATCCTTTAAAAACAGAGCGTAATTTAGACAAATTTGGATTCAACAAATTATAATCCTGGTTCAAAACACGCATTTGATCCAAGATTTGTTCGCGTGAAATGTTCTCAACGCCATTGGTATGAATTACGTGAAATACAACCGGAATCGTATAAATAGCGGCTCTATTTTCTACCGGCGACATTGATGCCACGGCAGCATTCATTTGATTCTCAAGTTCAATATTTTCAGGGAATTGAGTACGCAATCTTTCACGAAGAATATCCGAACCACATTGGGCTCTTAAGGACTGTGAAAGCAATGCAGAAATTGCTAAAGCTGAAATTTGTAAAAGACGACGGTTGATCATGATTTGAATTCGCAAATTAAAAGTAAAGTTTTGAGGGTTGGTTATATAAATAGCGATTTGTAGAAGAAAATGCATCCGGAATGTGCAACAATTGCTTTCCCCACGGATGATATTGCACAGCAATAATATCTTGTCGTACCGCCAAATTAATTTTTTTATCTTTCAAATATTGTTGAGCAGCAATATCTAAACTTCTTTGTTTTTGTTTGTTTACAGCTGTTTCAGGATAGTCCAATTGTTTGCCAAAATGTGTTTTCACCTCAACAAACACCAGCATATTCTGGTATTCTGTTACGATATCTATTTCCTTATTCTTGGCCATCCAATTGGTATCTAAAACTTTGTACCCTTTTCTTTTCAACCACAATACCACTGCTTTCTCTCCCATCTTCCCTTTTATTTGTTTAATGGATTGAGTTGAAATACTCTTAGTTGTTGTTTTAATGTCTTTCATACACAAACAAAATTGCCTACCCTTAAGTGAGAATCAAAATTACACGGCTAGTATTTGGTAACTTTGCAACATGACTCCATGCGTGTTGCATAATTTGCAAATTTCGGACTACCAAGAGGTGTGGGATTTGCAGAAATCGCTATTTCAGGAGATGATTGACAAAAAAACTCATCGCCAGGAAACATCCCCCCTACATTTAATAATGGTAGAGCATCCGCACGTATATACATTTGGAAAAAGCGCCGAAGAGAACAACATGCTAGCCACACCGGAATATTTAAAGGCGATGGGCGCTTCGGTTTATCATATTGAAAGAGGCGGCGACATTACCTATCATGGTCCGGGTCAATTGGTTGTATATCCCATATTTGATTTGGAATTACTGGGCATGGGCATCAAAACTTTTGTGAACACCATTGAAGAATGCATCAAAGGAACTTTACAAGAATTGGGCATTGAATCAGGAACGATACCTGATAGAATTGGCGTTTGGTTGGATATTGATGGCAAAAGAGAACGCAAAATTGCTGCAATTGGTATCAAGTGTTCGCGCTATGTTTCGATGCACGGATTGGCACTTAATGCGAATACAGATTTGAGTATGTTCGGACATATTGTCCCCTGTGGGATCCCTGATAAGGAAGTTACGAGCATTGAAAAGGAAATTGGGCGACAAATTGACATGGATTATCTAAAAAATTTACTTGGTAAGCAATTTGCCGATAGATTCGCACTTATATATCAATAATTAAAATGAAAAGATCATCCATTATTCTGATTGCCGTTGTTGCAGTCGTTTTAATCATCTTTGCTTGGGTTCGTGGTTCTTACAACGGATTGGTTGATGCCGATATCGCTGTTGAAAACGCATTAGGCAATGTAAATACCCGTTATCAGGAGCGTGCTGATAAGATAGACCAGTTGGTAGGTGTTGTTAAAGGTGCAGCCAATTTTGAGAAATCAACTTTGGTAGAAATCACAAATGCGCGTGCTTCTGCTGGTAGTGTTAAGTTAGACGCCAATGATTTAACTGATGCTAACCTAGCAAAATTTGATGCAGCCCAAAACCAGTTAAAAGGTTCTTTGAGCCGATTAATGGTAATCATGGAGCGCTACCCAGATTTGAAAGCTACTCAAAACTTTTCTGCATTGCAGTATGAAGTTGCAGGCATGGAAAACAGAATTGCTACTGCAAGAACAGATTATAACAAAACCGTTGCCGATTACAATTCACGTGTAAGACGTTTCCCTTCTAACATTTTCGCCAACATGTTTGGCTTTGAAAAGAAGGCGATGTTCCAAAATCAAGCTGGAACAGAAAACCGTCCTAATATCGATTTTTCTGAAAAGAAATAATTCAATTTTTATTTAAAAAAGGGTGGGATTTCCCACCCTTTTTTTTGCCAATAATTCAACATGGAAAAATCGCCCGAAAAAATCAACCCTAAACCAAGAAACAGATGGATTGTAAGCCTTTGGCTTCGTCGTTTGTTTTCCGTAGAATCGCATATTATTCAAATAGACGCTGCTGCGGTTTCAGAAACAATCGCAAAAATGGAGCAGCAAACCTTAGCTGAAATTAGGGTTCATGCTTCAACAAAAAAACTTCAAAAACCCATAATGGCGGTTGCGGTAGACAAATTCAATGAGTTGGAGATGTACAAAACCAAGCATCGCAATGGAATATTGATTTATGTAAATACGCGAGAAAAGCAGTTTGCAATTTTGGGCGATGAAGGAATTAACAGCAAGGTAAATCCAGATTTTTGGCAAGGAATCCAACAGGAAATGGGCAAACTTTTCCAGCAGAAAAACCATACCGCAGCTGTGGTTTATGGGATTGAAGCGGTGGGCAAAGTTTTAGCGAAGGAATTTCCGGCCACAGAACATAATGATGCAGATGAAAGAGTTGAAATGGCTAGCAATGCGGATGTTTCTGGAAATTCGGAGGTAGAAGATGAAAACCCCAACGAATTAAGCAACGAATTAACCACCGATTAAGATGCAAAACAGTAAAAAAACTTCAACTTTTTCAAAGTGGTTATTGGCGTTTGTCTTGGCTGTTAGCATTTTGATTATTCCTGCAGTACATGCAGAGCAAACATTGCCAAAAACTCAAGGTTTAGTAAACGATTATATCAATTTATTATCGCCGGAACAATACGATGCTTTAACCCAAAAACTTCGCGCTTATGAAGATAGCACAGGGGTGCAAATGGGAATTGTGATTGAAGAAACGCATGGCGGTTACGGTGCTTTTGATCGGGCGATGTTTATTGCTCGCGGATGGAGTATTGGCAGTGCAAAGGATCGATCTGGCGTATTGATTTATGTGGCAATTAAAGACCGAGAATTTTCCATTATTACCTCAGACAATACACAAGGTAAATTGCCAGATGGTTATGTGGGGATCTTGGAACAAGACTATCTGGTACCCAATTTCCGCAACAAACAATATTATGAGGGCCTTAATGAGGTAACCACCCAGATGCAGTTAATGTTGGCCGGAGAATTCAAAGCACAAAAATCTGGCTGGCACAAAACCGGCAAGGGATATGAATACCGTTTTAGTGATAAGCAATCCAAACGGGTGAATTGGTTCATTCTCGCATTTGTATTATTCCTGATTATTCGTGGAATTTCCCGTGCCCGACATGCCAAGAAAAATGGTGTTACCATGGGTGGCGGCGGAAATGGCTGTTTACAGTTGCTACTTTGGAATTCTATTTTTAGCGGAATGGGCAATTCTGGCAGATACCGAAACGACAGTTGGGGCGGTGGCTGGGGAGGCGGTGGCGGCGGCTTTAATGGCGGTGGCGCATCCGGTGGATGGTAAACAACGGTAAACTTTTATTC
>JAGKXC010000098.1 GCA_021151535.1 Sphingobacteriia bacterium
TGCATACAAAGTGGCAAAATTGTAAGCAGCATGTTCCCCAATGCTTAACCATTCAACCTTCTCAAACTACCAAAACAAATCCCTTGCTACGAAATACTCGCCAGTTACAACTTCATTTTATACCCATTATATTTGCTAACCCAGGAATTTCATTATGAACCAAGTTGAAAACCGATTTATTGTGCTCATTTCTATCATTTATTTGGTAGGCATTGTTGGCTTTTTGATTCCTTCTCTCAATCCCATGTTTATATGGTTAACACCCTGGAATATCATTGGGGCATTCATCATTTCTTGGGTATTCCATAAAAAATGGGAAGCAAAACATGTTATGCTCATTCTTACAATAGGCGTTTTGGGTTTCTTTATTGAGTATGCTGGAGTGAAAACAGGAGCTATTTTCGGTAGTTATTATTATGGTAAAACCCTTGGAAAAGGTTGGTCCGGAGTTCCTTATCTCATCGGATTAAACTGGGCTGCGATGATTTTTTATACCTCTTCTTTATTGGCCGGCCGCGTCCAAAATCCTTGGGGAGCCGCATTTCTCGGGGCGATGCTCATGACCGTTTACGATTTCTTCCTAGAACCCGTGGCTATGAAATACGATTTTTGGCACTGGGGATATTATGGAATTCCATTGAAAAACTACATCGCCTGGTTTGCGATTAGCTTCGGAATGCATGCCCTACTCAACCTAAACGTAAAACCGGCCAAAAACAAGTTGGCCGGTAGTATGTACCTCATACAATTGGGATTTTTTCTTATCCTTTATGTATGGGTGAAATTAATATTCTAAAGAGTACGATAGCAGTCGCGAAATTCACTTAATCGCTTGCTGTAAAAACCCTTGGATTCGGCAACCTTAAGCGTACATCGCTTCAATTTGGTCGTTGTATTTCTCCATAACAACCTTCCTCTTGATTTTCAAGGTGATAGTCATATCCCCCGCCTCTACACTGAATGGCTCGCGCTTTACGATGAAATCTTTAATACGTTCAAACTTAGCCAAACCTTCATTCAAACGCTTAATATCTTCCAATAACCATTTCTTGATTTCTTCATCCTGAATAAATGGATCAGCCGATTCAAAGTAATCCTTTCTGCCGCCAAATGAAGATTTCAACTCTTCCATGTTGGGGTGAATAATTGCTGTTAAAAACTCCTTCTTATCACCAATAATGAAAACTTGTTCAATTCTTTGACTGCGCAACAACACGTTTTCAATCTGTGTTGGGTAAATATTTTTGCCCAAACTGGTCTTCAACATGTTCTTTAAACGATCCGTAATCTTCAAATATCCGCGATCAAATCTTCCAATATCGCCCGTATGGAACCACCCATCTGCATCAAAAACTTCGGCCGTAGCCTCAGGTTTCTGCCAGTAACCCTGCATAATGTTCGGACCTTTTACCAAAATCTCACCTTCCTCAGATGCAAATTGCGCATCAAAACTGTCATAGGTTTGAACAGCTATAATTTGCTTGGTTTCAATATCTTGGATGGCTACCATTTGTCTAGGACCTACCCTTCCAACTGTACCATAAACTTGACGCTCGAATTCATTTACAGTAATAAATGGCGATGATTCCGTTAAGCCGTAACCTTCCTGAACTTTCATCCCCAAATTGGCAAAAAACTCACCCACGTGAACAGGCAAAGCACCAGCACCAGATACAAACATCTTCAACCTGCCACCCATTTTCTGTTTAATTTTAGAATAAACCAATTTTTCTGCGATGCTTCGCTGCAATGACAATACAGGTCCAACCATTTTACCCGCATCTTTTGTTTTGCGATAATGATCACCAACACCCAAAGCCCAAACAAATATTTTTGCCTTGATTCCACCTTGTTCAGTGGCATTCTTATAAACTTTATCGTGCACGCGCTCCAATAATCTTGGCACCGCCGCCATCAATGTGGGTCGGATCTCAGCAATGTTCTGTGCCACTTTATCAATATTCTCAGCAAAAGCAACCGAAGCTCCGATATAAGTACTCAAATACATGGTTGCCATTCGTTCAAACACATGACTCAATGGCAAAAAGCTCAAATACAAATCGTCTTTTGTAATTGCAGGACATAATTCCTTAGCGTCGTAGCAATTACTCATAAAATTATAATGTGTTAACATTACGCCTTTGGGCATTCCTGTTGTACCAGAAGTGTAAATCAATGTTGCCAAATCATCGGGCGATACTGATTCAAAACGCGCTTCTACTGCCTTCTCATTTTTGGAAATTAAATTCTGTCCCTCAACCCTAACCGTATGAAAATGTATGAACATCTCTCCATCGGCCTCCAAATTTTCTGGCATCAAAATCACCTTCATGATGGTTGGACATTCGCCCTGCACTTTGTTAAATTTCTTTAATAAAAAGGCGTTGCCTACAAAAATCATTCGGGCTCCAGAATCATTAATAATATAGGAAGTTTCTTCCGAAGTTAACGTGGGATAAATAGATACGTTAACCAATCCCAACTTCTGTAAACTTTGATCAATGATGTAGTACTCAGGACAGTTTTCAACCACCATCGCAACCCGATCGCCTTTTTCTAATCCCATTTCCATAAACCAACTACAGAGTTGATTTACTTCATCCAGGATATCTCCATAAGTGTAAGATTCCCATTTTCCTGCCTCCTTGGCAAATAAATAGGGTTTAGATGGCTGATGGATATTGTGGGCAGCGTTCGTAAAAAATTGGTGGAGCGATTTAAAGTTAGGATCTTTTCTTGGTACTATTTGTAACATGAATTTGCTATTATCGTTAAAAAGCAAATATGTCTGAAAAAACTTATATCTCCAAATAATAAACGTTTAGTTTACGCTTATTCCAATAAAGCATAAACACAATTTCAGCGCATTGGATTACAATGCTTTAATAAATTAATGATTATTAAACTGCCTCTGCTTCAACTGCCACTACTTCTGGCACCATTCGCTTGAGCAAATTCTCAATACCCGCTTTCAACGTCATGGTACTACTAGGACAGCCACTGCAACTACCCTTCATTTGTACAGTTACCACACCATTTTCAAAGCTTTTAAAATCAATTGCCCCTCCGTCCATTTCTACTGCTGGACGTACATGATCTTCCAATAACTGACGGATTTTGCGTTCAATTTCTCCTTCTTGTTCTGGCGATAATTGCTTCTTGGGAGCAACAATCTCCTTGCCTTGCTCAATCCACTCCTGGAAAAAACCACGCAAATCAGGAATCAAATCAAACCACTCATAATCATTGTTCTTGGTGATACTCACAAAATTATTCATGATAAAAACACCCTTTACAAAAGGCATTGCAAACAAAGCCTCAACCAAGGCACCTGCTGCTTTTGCCGATTCTGCATTTCGGAAATCTGCACTATCGTTGGGCAATAACATCTTATTAACCACAAACTTCATACTCTCCGGATTGGGAGTTGCTTCTGCATATACCGTAATAACGTCTTGAATGTTCTTATCCATTCCACAAAATTAACCCCATTTGTATCATTTTTTCAAATTATTTAGAATTATTCTAATCGAAAATTGAGAAATGAACCATCATCCCTCTATAATGTCACAAATCCTTATAAATCAATCAATAGAACCATCATACATACAGGTTTGTATTTAACTTCAATCGAAAAAAGTAGCTGCTACATCTATCCTATTACCGAAAAACCACCTACCTAAAACCATCATTATTGGGATTTGATATCTTTGCACCAACAATTATTCAAGAATTATGAAACATTCAAACATTCTCCTATTGGCAGGTTTGGGATTAGCCATAAGCACCTTTACCTCTTGTAAGCCAGAAGAAACAACAAACACTCCCACTGAAACAAAAATTACCAACGTGGCTACCACCAAAGTAATTTCCTACGATTCCATTGGCCAGCCAACCGATACAATTTCTTATACTTTCTCTTATGATGCACAGAATCGTTTGTTGAAAAAATTGGGTTCTGATGGTTCTGAAGAGCAATATGCTTATTCAGCTACAACTGCAGCAATCACTTTTGTTGACCCTAACGATCCAACGGCAAACATGACAATTAACTACACCTTGGACGCGAAAGGAAGATTGAGCTCTGCTCCGTTGAATTTTAGCGGCGTACCAGTGGGAACTATTTCTCATTCATACAATACCAACGACCAACTGGCTAATACAACTGTATTGATTTCATTCATTAAAGATACAACTATCACCAATTATACTTGGTCGAACAACAACAACATCACCGAAACCGACAATAGCGGCAGTATAACCAACAGAACTTTCGATCTTAGTAAAAAAGAATATCGCAACAACGGAATTGAAGAAATTTCAAGAACCCGCAACGCAAATGTTATCACCAGAGAAGATGTTACCAATTCAGGTCAAACTTCTAGCAACACTTACGAATACGAATACGATGCAAGTGGCAAAGTAATCAAAGAAACTGTGAAAGTAGACGGTGTTATCAGCAGCGTTACAATTTATACTTATTAATTTTCCCCTTTAGGAATAATCGCAAAGAAGATTTATTTTTTCGGGCGATAATAACAAGAAGGCCGTATTTTTACGGCCTTTTTTTATGAGCAAACAAAAAACCACTTTTTTCTGCAAATCATGCGGTTTTGAAAGTCCGAAATGGATTGGCAAATGCCCGGGTTGCAACCAATGGAATACTTTTGCTGAGGAATTAAAACCCAGCAAACAGGTAACCGCTTGGAAAAAAAGTGGTAGAAAAATCGCCGAACCCAAGCCCATCCAAAGCATTGAAGCTTCAACACAGGAGCGAATCCAATTGCCCGATGAAGAATTGAATTTGGTATTGGGTGGCGGCTTGGTACCAGGTGCCGTTATTCTATTAGGCGGTGAACCAGGCATTGGAAAAAGTACATTGCTGCTGCAAATCGCCCTGCAAACTCCCATTAAAACTCTATATGTTAGTGGAGAAGAATCCGAAACTCAAATCCGTTTGCGTGCAGAAAGAATTGGTATTCAAGACAATCGATGTGAAATTCTTACCGAAACGCTGTTGGAAAACATCCTCGACGTGTTGGAAAAAGATCCACCAGAATTGGTAATTGTTGATTCAATACAAACCCTTTACACCGATCAGTTGGATGCCACGCCGGGCAGTGTTTCTCAAATACGGGAATGCACAGGGAAACTTCTTCAATTTGCCAAAGAAGAAGATATTCCCGTGATGCTGATTGGCCATATTACCAAAGACGGTAGCATTGCCGGCCCCAAAATCTTAGAACATATGGTAGATACCGTGTTGCAGTTTGAGGGTGATCGACATCATGCTTATCGCATTGTGAGAACCTTGAAAAACAGATTTGGGGGAACCCAAGAATTGGGCATCTATGAGATGGCCGGCAATGGATTACGCGGTGTAAAAAATCCCAGTGAAATTTGGTTGGCTCAACGCGAAGAAGTGCTTTCAGGTATTGGCATCGCAGTAGTGTTAGAAGGAATTCGTCCATTGATGTTAGAAACCCAAGCATTGGTGAGTACAGCAGTATATGGAACACCCCAACGCTCCGGTACAGGCTTCGATCTGCGCAGATTGAATATGTTATTGGCCGTTTTGGAAAAAAGGTGCGGATTTAGATTGGGTCAGCAAGATGTGTTTGTGAATTTGGCTGGCGGCTTAAAATTAGAAGACCCTGCGCTAGACCTCAGTTTGTGCGCCGCCATTATGAGTAGCTTTTACAATCAACCTTTACCAACAAAATGCGCGTTCAGCGCAGAAATTGGATTGAGTGGCGAAGTTAGAGCCGTTCAACGCGTGGATCAACGCATCGCCGAAGCAGAAAAATTGGGTTTTACAGATATCATTATTTCCAAATACAACAAAACCAACTCCCCCCATCAAGGAAATATCAAAATTCACACCTTTGGTAGAATCGACGAAGTATTCTCTTGGTTGTTTGGCTAATTACGCCAGACAAAATCAAGCCACGCGGCTACCGCCGTGCATCATTTTATCGCGAATCACACTCTCCGCCAACAAATACAACTTCTGGGAATTGACAAACAACACTTTTGGTTAATGAAATAGACCGAAAAGTGACAATTAATACACCTACGGTTAATGAATAAAAAATGGCAATATTTTTACATTTGTCATCATGAAAATTTTTAAAATCATATTCGGAAGTTTATTTTTAATGTCAATTGCATCTTGCAGCAGGACTACACTTCAAACCATAGGAACATCAAAAAATTCACAAGTATATTTAAAAATAGATACGATTCATTCTAAACTAAATATCAACAAACAAAAAACTATTGAAGGAACAGCCGTATACAAACAAGTGCTTGGCTTCACAGTTAAATCACCATCAAATTTAGGTGTAAATGACATTAACGGTTTGGGATTTGGGAAAATGGAAACATTGAAAAATGCTGCTATAAGAGACGCATTAAACAACAATAATTTCGAATACTTAATTGCTCCTAGATACAATATAATTAAGAAAAAAACATTGTTTTCTAAAGAAATCATTGTAAAAGTTGAAGGTTACGGCGCAAACCTACAAATTCAATAAGCATGTGGTTACCTAAAATAATAACAACATTTGTTTGTAGTTCATTAACTACAATCT
>JAGKXC010000099.1 GCA_021151535.1 Sphingobacteriia bacterium
GTAGCATTGGCTGCTAAATCTTCGATGGAGTAACCTCTATGGTGTAGGATACCTTCTTCACCATCAAGGAAGGTGATTGCAGAAGTAGTAGAACCGGTATTTTTAAAACCGATATCTAAGGTAATGTGCCCTGTAAGGTCTCTAAGTTTGCTAATATCAATGGCTTTTTCGCCTTCTGAACCGGTAATAACTGGAAAGCTGTATTCTTTGCCTTCTACGATAAGTGTTACATTTTCTGCCATAAAATTGCTTGAAAAATTAATTGGGCACCGCGAAGATACCACACACGCCTTGCATTAGCAAGTTAGCACAGTGTTATCTTTTTGGTGATATTAATTCAACAAACGAAGTAAAAAATGGTTGAGTGAAATGTAAAAAAATTATCCTTTGGATAGTGCTTCCAAACCTTTAGCGGTAAGTTGAAATCGGGTAGAAACGAATCCGTCGGCATCAAACATCGATAAATTTCTGAGGGGGCCATTAACGGCTTTTATATAACGATGATGATGAAGTGTTTTCAAAATATCTTTCACAACGAAACTGGGCAATTGGGTTTCATCCGTAACTGTTTGGGGAGTTTCGGGATGAATGAGGCAAGCCAATACCTTTAATTCGTCTTGGAGGATTTCCAGCATCGCCCGAAAAATTAATCGTTTTTCTCTGGACGCATTTGCGGAAAGAAAAGCACTTCTTGGATACTCACTTGGTTGGTGAGCATCATGGTAAGGCGATCAATTCCTATACCCAATCCGCTGGTTGGCGGCATGGCGTATTCCAAAGAACGCACGAAATCGTGGTCGTAAGCCATGGCTTCGTCATCACCTCTTGCAGCCAATTTTAGCTGATCTTCGAAACGTTCGCGCTGATCAATTGGATCGTTCAACTCGGAATATGCATTGGCGATTTCTTTGCCGTTTACGAACAACTCAAATCTCTCTACCAAACCGGGTTTAGAGCGGTGTTTTTTGGTAAGCGGACTCATTTCGATGGGGTAATCGATGATGAAAGTTGGCTGGATTAAGTTGCTTTCTACGCAGGCGCCGAAGATTTCATCGATCAATTTCGCTGAGCCCATTTGGCTGGTAACTTCACAACCTACAGATTTGGCGAAAGCACCCAATTCCGCTTCCGATTTTCCTTGAATATCGAAATTGGCATATTTCTGAATGGCTTCGGCCATGGTGTAACGCTGATAAGGTTTAGCGAAAGAAATCTCTTTTTCGCCCAAGGTTACAGCGGCAGAACCGGTAACATCTACGGCGCATTTTTCAAGCATTTCCTCCACAAAATCCATCATCCAGAAGTAATCTTTGTAGGCTACATAGATTTCTAATGCGGTAAATTCTGGGTTGTGGGTTCTATCAATTCCTTCATTTCTGAAGTTTTTGGCAAATTCATACACGCCATCAAATCCACCAACGATCAATCTTTTTAGGTATAATTCATTGGCGATACGCAAGTAAAGCGGAATATCCAATGCATTGTGGTGGGTGATGAATGGGCGAGCTGCTGCGCCGCCATGGATAGACTGCAAGATGGGTGTTTCCACTTCCAAGTAACCTCTTTTGTTGAAGGTTTCACGCAAGCTACTTACCACCTTGGTGCGTTTGATGAAGGTTTCTTTGTATTGTGGGTTTACAATCAAATCCACATAACGCATTCTGTAACGCGCTTCTGGATCGGTGAAAGCGTCGTATACATTGCCTTCGGCATCTTGTTTGGGCAATGGCAATGGATTCAAGCATTTTGATAACAAAGTAAGTCCAGTTGCGTGCACAGAAATCTCACCAGTTTGTGTGGTGAAAACATGACCTGTTACGCCAATGATATCGCCGATATCCAACAACTTTTTGAATACAGTGTTGTAGAACTCTTTGTCCTCGCCGGGGCAAATTTCATCTCTATTTACGTAGATCTGGATTCTTCCCGAAGAGTCTTGCAAATCAGCGAAAGCGGCCTTACCCATAATTCTGCGGGTCATCAATCTCCCGGCGAGGGTAACAGATTTCCATTTATCCCCATCTGGCTCAGCGGTGTATCCGGTGCGGATATCGGCTGCCAAGGTATCTACAGGGTAAAGGGCTGCTGGATAGGGGTCGATCCCCATATCGCGTAATTGCTGTAACGACTGTCTGCGTAAAAGTTGTTGTTCGTTTAAGGAAGTTTCCATGAAATATGCCACAAAATTAATGAAACGCTTTTTCCATTTCCGTTTTATTGAAAAAAGAGTTTTGTCCGATGATCATTGTTGCCACACCCACAGTAATACAGGCATCGGCGAAGTTCCAAATGGGAGAGAAGAACACAAAATAATCGCCCCCCCAAAAAGGCAACCACTGGGGCAAATATCCTTGCCAAAGTGGCGCATAAAACATGTCTACCACCCATCCTTGGAACCAACCGGTGGGGTGATACATATTGATATCCTTGAAGATAACTCCGTAAAAAACTGAATCGATGATGTTTCCTATGGCTCCGGCAATCACCAATGAAACTGCCAAAACCAATCCCCAATTGGCACCATTTTTTATGGATTTATACAAATACCAAATGCCAAATCCAGAAACAACAATTCTAAAAAATGTAAGTAATAATTTACCCCAAACACCGTCAAACAGCTTCATTCCATAAGCCATTCCCGGATTTTCAATAAAATGTAGGTTAAACCAATTGCCAAAAACCGGCACCGTTTCGCCCAATAAAAAATGTGTTTTGATGTAAACTTTAATGCATTGATCAATTACGAGCAAGGCAAAAATAAGCAAGGCGGGGAAGAGAAACTTCCTCGACAACAGTTGTTGCAGTGTTTGTTGAATCACGAAATTATTTCTTGAGTTTTGCTTCTATCGTTTGGGTGGTATGTGGAACTGCGCGCAAACGCTCTTTAGGAATTAGCTTACCAGAAGTTTTGCAAATACCATAAGTTTTGTTCTCAATCCTCACCAAAGCTGCCTCAAGATTTTTCATAAATTTTAGCTGATGCGCTGCCAATTGATTTAAGTTCTCTTTCTCAAATGTATCAGCTCCATCATCTAATGTAAGATAGTTGTTGTTGGTACTATCTGTTCCGTTCTCGTTACCATCACGTAAATTAGATTGCAATGTTTTGAATTCAGATTTCGCCACTTCCAATTTCGCCAAGATAATTTCCTTGAACTCCTGAAGTTCTTCATCTGTGTAACGGGTTTTTTCTTTTTCCATTTTCGTTAAGCTTTAACAATGCGAATATGCACTGGGGAATCGTACACATCCGCGGGGTTTTCGGTTGTAAAGTTGCTGAAAGTGAGTTGGTTGGCCAACACTTCACCACAAATATACGCATTAAAATGATTCACACTATTTTGCAGATCTTCATTACCATGATACTCAACTACAATTTTATCAGTCAATTCAAAGCCCAGCTCCTTTCTCAGATTTTGAATCCTATTGACAAATTCCCTAGCAATACCTTCCTGCAACAAAGAATCTGTTAGGGTAATATCCAAAGCAACCGTGATAGCATTTTCAGATGCTACCAACCAACCAGGCATATCCTCTGTAGAGATTTCTACATCCTCTGTTGTGATGGTATGGGATTGCCCATTTAGCATCACTTCTAAGCTGCCTTCAGATTCCATTTTACGAATTGTATCTTGGTTGAAATTCTGAATTTCTGCGGCCATCGCCTTCATTTCACCACCGAGTTTTTTGCCCAATGTTTTAAAATTCGGCTTGATTTTCTTCACCAAATTCGGATGATCGCCCGAAACAATTTCAATTTCTTTCACATTCACTTCGCTCTTGATTAACTCCTCCATGTGGGCAATCATTTCCTTTACTTCCTGTTTGTCTGCAGGAACCAAGATTTTTTGCAAAGGCTGGCGAACCTTGATTTTCTCTTTCTTTCTCAAGCTTAACACCAGGCTGCAAATGTGTTGCGCCTTTTCCATAGATAGTTCTAAGTTGCTATCAATGAATGTGTTATTGGCTTTTGGCCAGTTGCTTAAGTGTACAGAACAGTTACCGTTGTTTGCTTCCAACTCGCCATGAAGCGCACGGAATAACCACTCCGAGAAGAATGGGGCGATAGGCGCCATCAACTGGGTAACGGTTTTCAAACATTGGAACAAGGTTTCGTATGCGGCTTGCTTATCGGCGTTCATTTCGCCCTTCCAGAATCTGCGTCGCGATAAACGAACATACCAGTTACTCAATTGCTCGGTAACAAATTCTTCAATATATCGGCCGGCACGGGTAGGATCGTAATCGTTGAATGCCGATTCAACATCCAAAATCAATGTATTTAATTTTGAAAGTACCCAGCGGTCTAATTCTGTAAATTGAGATGGATCAACTTGATTCTTTTCATCAAATTTGAACTGATCCAAGTTGGCGTAAATGGCAAAAAATCCGTAGGTATTGTACAATGTACCCAAGAATTTTCTTTGCGATTCCACTACACCGTCCATATCAAACTTCAAGTTATCCCATGGTTGGGCATTGGTTACCATGTACCAACGAACGGCATCAGCGCCATACTTATCAACGGTTTCAAATGGATCGATGGCATTGCCCAAGCGCTTGCTCATTTTGTTGCCGTGTTTGTCTAATACCAATCCATTGGCAATTACATTTTTGAAAGCCACATCATCGAACAACATGGTTGCGATGGTGTGAAGGGTAAAGAACCACCCGCGTGTTTGGTCAACTCCTTCGGCAATGAAATCAGCGGGGAAATTGGCTTTGAAAATGTCTTGATTCTCAAATGGATAATGCCATTGCGCATATGGCATGGCCCCAGAATCAAACCAAACATCAATTAAATCCGTTTCTCTTTGCATCGGCTTACCAGAAGCACTTACCAAAGTGATGCGGTCTACATAAGGTCTATGCAAATCTTGGGTTGAATCGTCTACAGACTGGTTCAAGCCCAATTGTTTGTTGGCTTTTTCAATTTCTTCCTTTAATTCGGCGATGCTTCCGATGCAGATTTCTTCGCTGCCATCTTCGGTTCGCCAAATCGGTAATGGAGTACCCCAAAAACGCGAACGGGAAAGATTCCAGTCTACCAAGTTTTCTAACCAGTTTCCAAATCTTCCTTCGCCCGTTGACGCAGGTTTCCAATTTATGGTTTTGTTTAAAGCTACCAATTTATCCTTAACAGCGGTAGTTTTCACAAACCAACTCTCTAAGGGATAATACAATACAGGCTTGTCTGTTCTCCAGCAATGGGGGTAAGTGTGCTCGTATTTTTCAACCTTAAAGGCCTTGTTTTCTTGCTTTAACTTGATAGCAATACGCTCATCAACACTCAAATATTTATCTCTTCCTTGTTTGGCAGCTTCAGCGGCTTTTTCCTCGTCGCTCAAGTATGCTTCTTTCACAAATTCCTGGGCGAAATCCGTTACACTGTCAACGAATTTGCCTTTTTTGTCAACCAAAGTAAGCGATCCAATTCCATTCTCTCTGGCAGTTCGGAAGTCATCGGCACCAAAACTTGGGGCGATGTGAACGATACCGGTACCGTCTTCGGTAGACACGAAATCGCCGATGATTACCCTAAAAGCATCGCCATCTTCGGGCTGAGCGTAAGGTAGCAATTGTTCGTATCGTTTTCCGGCAAGGTCGCTGCCTTTTTGGGAATGGAGCAATCGCCACGGAAGAATTTTATCGCCGGCTTTGAAAACCATTTCGGCTTCAGCGCCTTCGGCTGAGAAAAACTTACCCATCAACGCTTCGGCCACGATTACTTCAACGGCTTCTGCGGTGTAGGGATTAAAAGTTTGGATGGTAACATAATCAATATCTTTTCCTACGGCCAACGCGGTATTGGAAGGCAGGGTCCAGGGTGTGGTTGTCCATGCAAGGAAATAGGTATTGGCAGCATCGTCGAGTTTAAACTGCGCAACGATGGTGGTGTCTTTCACATTTTTGTATGTACCTGGTTGGTTAAGTTCGTGGCTACTTAATCCGGTTCCGGCAGCGGGCGAAAAGGGCTGGATGGTATATCCTTTATACAAATAACCTTTTTGGTACAGCTGTTTTAGCAAATACCATAGGGTTTCCACGTATTCGTTTTCGTAGGTAACGTAAGGATTATTCAAATCTACCCAGTATCCGATTTTTTTGGTTAGGGTATCCCATTTGTCTTTAAACATCAACACATCGGATCTACATTCTTTGTTGTAGTCTTCCATGGAAATCTTGGTTCCGATGTCTTCTTTTTTGATGCCTAAGCGTTTTTCAACTTGCAATTCGATGGGCAAACCGTGGGTATCCCAGCCTGCTTTTCTGGCTACTTGAAATCCTTGTTGGGTTTTGTATCTGCAAAAAATATCCTTAATGGCTCTGGCCATCACGTGGTGAATCCCTGGCATCCCGTTGGCGGATGGCGGACCTTCGAAGAAGGTAAAAGCGGGAGCACCCTCGCGTTGGCTAATACTTTTTTCGAAAACGCTTTCATTTTCCCAGAATTCCAGAATAGCGGCTTCGATTTCAGGCCAATTGAGTTGTTTTAAAGTAGGATACATGAATGATGGATACTAAAATGCAAAAATACGTAAAATGCAAAATTACGAAATTTGCAAAAAGAAAAGGCCAC
>JAGKXC010000100.1 GCA_021151535.1 Sphingobacteriia bacterium
AAAAGGCATATTTTCGCTGGAGAAACAACCCCAAACAGTTGCTGGAACTGAAAAAATCTATCGATAATCGCCCTAATAATTCCTATGATTGATTCCATCAATACCAAGGCGTCGCTATATTTGTGACACTTTGATTATGATGCGTAAACTGTTCATTTTCGCCACATTTTTACTTTCTCAATTCACGAACGCCCAAAACTATGCCATTAGTTTCGATGGTGTTAACGATTACGTGGATATTCCTTCCAATATTTATGGCTCAACCGCTACTGATTTTACCATAGAATGCTGGATTAAACCCAATTCGGGCTCTTTCAATAGTGCTTACCATGCTGTTGTTGGCTATCAACAGGTAGGTGGTGCCACGTCGGATAGAAATCCTGGAATGTGGATTAACAATGGAACTGTGCATTACGATATGTATCAGCCCTCAACCAATACCCGTTATACCGGTAATTCTACAATTTTGGTTACCCAAGATAAATGGAATCACCTGGCGATGGTGAAATCCGGTACAAACCTGAAATTGTATATCAATGGGAAATTGGATGTGAATACCACCGTTTCTGCTACTGTTAAAGTGCCGGGCAATTACAGGGTGGGTTTCAATGATAACTATTTTTCAGGCCTAGTTGATGAAGTGCGATTTTGGAACACCGCACGTACCCAGCAGCAAATTTTGGATTTCTTGTATCGAAGCCCTGCATTCAATGCAACGGGTTTGCTAGCCTACTATAAATTTAATAACGGAACTGGAACTACCGCTACCAACCTTTGCACCAATACTTCTAGTATCAATGCAACTTTAACCAATGGACCTACATGGAGCAGCAGTCCTTCGGTGGCATTCAATCCCAATTCCATTCGCCTTGGCGCTTCAACCGATTACTTGCAAGCCGATATTACCAGCGCCGCATCCAATACCATTACCTTGGAATGCTGGGTGAAATTTAATACCATCAACGTTCAGCAGAATTTTTTGGGGATGTATCAAGCGCTTAATGCATCAACTTATACACGTTTGATTCCTTATATCACTTCCGCAAATAAGGTGGATTTGTATATGGCAAATGCTTCATCATCAGCCTCTTATACCACTAGTTCTTACACCATCAGTGCCGGAACTTGGTATCATATGGCTTTCGTTTACGACAACCAAAAATCCTATGTTTACGTAAATGGTGTGCTGCAATCATCCAACACCTCCACGGTAGCCTATTCAATGGATGGCACCGATGTGTTGGTTGTGGGTTGTGATCGCTCTGGAGGAAATCAGGGATTTGATTCGGATATTACTTTGGATGAATTGCGGATTTGGAATACGGCGCGAACCGCTACCCAAATCGCAGAGAACATGGACAAATACGTTGCGCCTACCACATCGGGAATGATTGCGTATTACAATTTTGATCAAGGAAATCCGGGTTCTACCAATACAGATTTGAATCAAGTTTTCAACCAGTTGAATACTGGAAATTTGGTTCCTGTGAACGTATCCTTAACCAGTACAACCTCGAATTTGGTTGCACAATCAACCAATATTGGTTCGCGTTTTATTTGGAATGGCAATACCAGCACGGCGTTCAATACCACTTCCAACTGGGCAGAAGATCTCGCGCCAGCAACAGGATCGCATGTAGAAATAATTTCATCGCCCGTTAATAATCCCGTTTTGGATCAAAGCAGAACCTTAGGCGATCTTATTTTACCTAGTGGAACCAGCCTCAACCTCAATAATTTTACCCTTACCCTTGATGGAAAACTAACCGGTACGGGAACCCTTAAGGCAGGTGGAACATCGTCGCTCACTTTTACGGGCGATTACGCTTCCGCTACGTTATACCTGGATCAAACTACCAACAAAACTACCAATTCCTTGCAAAACCTAACGGTACAGTTGGGATATAGCGGTGTGCTTACCCTAGGTAATGCTACCCATATTACCAATTTGTTGAAATTGGATTGGGGCGGTTTGGCAACAGGTGGCAATTTAACCTTGAGAAGTACGGCTTCGGGTACAGCCATGACGTCGAATTTTACCGATGCTACCATCACCGGCAACGTTGTGGTGGAGCGCTATGTGCCTGGCAGAAGAGCGTTTAGGTTGATTTCATCGCCCGTTTCTACTACCAATACCATTTATGATAATTGGCAGGAAGGCGGCAGCTCGGCCAGTGGATTCGGTACACATATTACCGGTTCAACCACGGGAAGTAATGGATTTGATGCCACCATTTCAGGAAATCCATCTTTGTTTACCTTTAACAATTCCACGGCAGCATGGAGCGCAGTAAGCAGCACAAACAACAGCACCAACGATAAAATAACAGCCGGAACGCCTTACCGTTTAATGATTCGGGGCGATAGAACGATAAGCTTAAGTGCCACTTCGCCAAGTGCTACGGCAACTACATTACGTACCACAGGCACATTGTTTACAGGAAGCAAAGTATTTAGCGGCTTGAATACAACCGCCGGGGCCTTTAATTTGGTAGGCAACCCTTACATGGCGGCAGTTGATATGAATGCATTGTTGGGGAATGCAACTTATAATACCAACCTCAATACGGTGTATTATTACATTTGGGATCCAACCGTGGGAACCCGCGGTGCTTATGTAACTGTGGATGTTACTGCCAATAGCAACAACGTATCAGGGTCTGCCGCCAACAAGTTTTTGCAACCTTGGCAGGCCTGCTTTGTGAAGACAAAAGCTGCGGGAGCCGCGAGTTTTACTTTTGCTGAAGCCGCGAAAAATACCACTACATCCGCTACTTGGAAATGGAGTTTTGATATTCCATTGATGAATATTAATCTATTTCAGAAAGATTCTTTGTTGCACAAAGCCATGCCATTGGATGGGTTGCAAGTGCGTTTTTCTGATAAGTACACTTCAGATTTGGATGATTACGATGCGGAAAAACCTTGGAATCAGGACGAGAATCTGTCGGTTTTGCTAAAAGGTACAAAGTTGAGCATTGAAAGTCGCGCCAACCCTGAGGCCATCGATACCATTCAGTTGTATTTGGAGCAGGAGCGTCATCAGGATTACACTTTTGTATTTGAGCCGAGCAATGCGGGGTCTTTGGAATTGGAATTGTACGACAATTACTTGAAGAAAGCGGTAGCATTAAGTGGCGATGTAAAATCGCAGTATACGTTTTCTGTTGATGCTGCGGTAGCGGCCAGTGCTGCTGCGGATCGTTTTTCTTTGCGTGCGAAGATGGGCAATGCGGCTGTAGGCACGATAAATCCGAGCCAATTGTTAGAAGTTTGGCCAAATCCTGTTTCTGATTGGGTAGGAATAAAGGCTAAGGGTTTAATGAAGGGCAATGCGATTCGTGTATTTGATGCCAGCGGAAAGTGCATTAAAACGATGCAAGTAGGAGAGAATGGCATGTTGGGAGTTGGAGGACAGTATTACTTGGGCGATATCGCTACAGGGATGTATTGGATTGAGGTAGAGCTCAACAACCACCAAACCCTACGCACTCAATTCCTGAAAGCAGGGGAATAATGATTTTTCAAAATTGTAGAAATAAGCCTGTTGCGACGAGCTTATTTTGAAATTTGGGTGAAATTCAATTTCTTAGCAGAAGTTCATGAAAAAATTAATTGCACTGATTTCAGTTATTTGTTTTTTTAGCTCAATCATTCACGCCCAAGATACAATCAATGCTAGGGTTAGCGATGATTTTCGCATTCATCCAATATTCCGATGGGTGAAATGTAAATATCAAAAAGATCAAGAAAATACGTCTACTTTGGATATTGATTGCCAAGATTTTTACAGATTAAATATGTTGGTAGACGACAGTATTTTATTTGAATTAAAAATGCCTGAGCGCAATTCACCTTTGTATTTATTAAATATTCCGGCTGGGAAACATACAATTGTGATTTGGGAACGAAGTAAGGCGCGGAAATCGAAAAAGGAAATTCCTGTAACAGAATCAATAAGATATCGCTATGAATTCACATCTACTGGCAACAGCGAGATGCATAATTGGAAGTTGCCGTTAACTGAAAAACAGAAAAGAAATAACAAACTTGAAGCAAATATCAGTATCACTTTTTTGCTACTGACTTTAACTGTCTGGACGTTGAAAAATTTCTAGTATTTATTTCCGGTCAAACTCCTTTAATTTCTTACCCGTTGATTAATGTGTCTGTTCTGAAACCTACAGATCATTCTTATTTTGAATTTACTTCCAACAACCAATTAAAAACATTCAAATGGTGAATGCCATTTCGATTCATTGTAAATGAATCAGTGGTTAATAAAAATTTGGGATAGTTATCGTTGATTTTTTCCAAAGAACTGAATTCTCGTTCCATCGTGCTCTCATCACTGATTTGCCATGCCACTTGATAATACTCAATTCCACCGGTAGGCGTTTTACATACAAAATCAACCTCTTGTTGCTGATTTCTTCCAATCCATATCTTATTTCCGCGTCTCAACAATTCTAAATAAACAACATTTTCTAAAATATGGCCCCTATCAGTTTCTCGCGTCTTACCCGCCAGAATATTAAGTAACCCAGCATCAACCAAATAGTATTTTTCCTGCGTAGCAAGTTGTTTTTTGCCCTTAATATCAAATCTATTTACCTTGTAAAATACGAAGCTGGTTGTTAAATATTCTAGATATCGTTCAACCGTTGAATGATGAATTGTTTGACCATCTTGTTTTAAAGTTTTAGAAATATTGCTGGGCGATAAAGGATTGCCAATATTATTAGCAACAAACTTCACAATATTAGCAAAGGCTCTTTTGTCGTTGATTTGATGTCTTTGGGTAATATCCTTGTCAATAATCGTAGTGTAAATAGCTTCTAAGTATTCGTATATTTTGTCATAGCCAGCGTCTCGCAATTGAATACCCAAAGGAAGAGATGTTTCATTGACATAATCAAAAAACAATGATTCATAATTGAGGTGTTTATTGTTTGTTTCGATTTTTCTAGCTGTCAAATATTCGTAAAAGGAAAACGGCAAAATGGAAATCTCAACATATCTGCCGCTTAACAAAGTGGCCAAGTCGCTGCTTAATAAAAATGCGTTCGAACCTGTGATATAAACATCCGTGTTTTTAGACGCAAACAAACCATCAACCAATTTCTCGAAAGTGGGTATGTTCTGAACCTCATCTAGGAATATATAATTTTGTTTATCCTGATGGAGTTTTCCTTTGACCTCAAAATATAGATCGTCCCAATTCTTGTTGATGTAGTTTTCAGGTAACTCAAAATTGTAAAAATGAATTTGGGAATCCTCAACCCCCAGATTTTTTAATTCATCAAAGTATAGATCAAATAGGGTAGACTTGCCAGAACGACGTAACCCGCTCACCACTTTAATTAGGTTTTTATCCTTGAATGCAAGTAATTTTTTTAGGTATTCCGTTCTTTTGATGAAAGCCTGCATGATTCAAATGTAATCATAAATCATCAAAACTTTTAAAATTTGAAAGTTTTGATGATTCTCTGAAAATCAATCATCTCATTTATGGCGATGCAGATAAAAGAATAATCCCGTCAACACAACCAAAAAAACGATTGTCGTAATCATACGTGGTTGCAAATCAAATCATTCCAACCAAAAACATCAGCGCCAGCATCCCTAATCCGCCGGCACTTAGCCAAATCCCCACATCGTAATAATCCCGAATCGATTTAATCAATCCGATAATCCCAACGGGAGCGCCAATTACCCCAAAGAATACCATGATCCCGTTAAACATAGCTGGATCCATCGTTTTACGAATCGCCAAAATCGTAATCAGTCCCGCAACGCCAATCACAGCAGCGGCAATGCTAAACACAACCGTCCAATCCACGTTAGAACGACCGGCATAACCGCCGCCGCCAGAGTACCCGCTATAACTGCCGATGCCACAAAGCGCTAGAATTAGGAGAATCAATTCAATAACTGGTTCCGGGTCTTTTTCATTCCGCAAGCCAGATAATTCCAAAGATTTGGCCGCTGCTTTCGGTGAATCGCGTTTAATGCCAATGGTAAACGTCTTTCCCAAGTCAGATTTCCCAATTTCTTTCCGCGCCATTCCCTCAGTTGCATGAGATACCGCATCCGCCGATGCCTGAATTTCTCCAACGTGCTCACATGAAGCGGTCTCAACATTTCCGTTAAATTTCAATTCCGATTCATTCTCGGCTTCCTTTTTTTCTCGGGCGATAGGCGACTGCCCCTGTCTTAACTTCGCATGCTGCCACCCTTGCGTACTTACAGGTAAATCATTTCTCCCAGCTTTACCCAAGAGATCGAGGTGGAAACCAGAAGAGTGATAGTGTTTTTGCACGTTACAAGCCGATAGGAAAATGCTGACAGCAACAAAGGCAATCAGTTGCAAACCACGGAAGTTCTTCAAAATAGGCATAAAGGCAAAGTAAATAACTCATCAATCAATTCTGAAAATGATTATCGCAACTCCGCCTCCCAACTTTTACGGAATT
>JAGKXC010000101.1 GCA_021151535.1 Sphingobacteriia bacterium
TTTCAATTCTATTCTTGATTTAAACTTTTATAGAATTTAAATCATCTGCCCATTAAGAATATATTCAACCTACTTCAACAGCCTCTTTAGCAATGCGATACTGCCATAAGGTGGGTATTTCAGCGGCAAATCAAACCAGCTCCGAGATTGCAAAATCGGCTTATAATGCGTAAACACATCAAAAGTATTTTTACCCCGATAGGCACCATAACCACTACCACCTACACCACCAAAAGGCAGAAAATGGTTGGCTACATGCACGATAGTATCATTAATTGCCACTCCGCCAGAACTGGTGCGCTTCAACAGCATTTCAGCCCCAGCATCTCCGCCAAAATAATACAAAGCCAATGGCTTTTCGTGGGCATTCACCCATGAAATCACTTCCGACAATTCGTCATAATAGCGCACAGGCAAAACAGGTCCAAAAATTTCTTCCTTCCATAGCGGATGCCCATCATCTTCCACTTCAACCACATGCAACCCCATAAATTTCTCATCTTTTTCCATTCCGGCAGCATACAAAGTCTTAACTCCGGGCGATAAATATCCGGCAATCCGATCAAACGCAGCCGCATTCACAATCCGGCCATAATCCTTGCTATCCTTGGCCTCGCCATACATTTTGGCACAAACTTCAGCCACCTTAGCAACAAATTGATCCTTAAATTTCCTATGTACCATTACATAATCCGGGGCGATACACGTTTGACCTGCATTCACGGTTTTACCCCATACTGCACGGCGCACCGCGATATCCAAATTACAATCTTGATCGATGATACAAGGACTCTTACCACCCAATTCCAAAGTTACGGGCGTAATATGTTCGGCGGCCGCTTGAGCCACAATCTTACCCAAACGAGGGCCACCTGTAAAGAAGATATAATCCCATTTTTGCTTTAGCAAATACTGGTTTTCTTGGATATCACCCTGCACTACGGCCACATGATCGGTGGTGAAAGCGGCCGCAATTACTTGTTGAATCACCATCGCCACGTTGGGAACAGCGGGGGATGGACGCAAAACCGCCCTATTGCCCGCAGAAATTGCGCCAATTAAAGGATTAATCAACAACTGAAACGGATAATTCCATGGGGCCATAATCAGCACTTGGCCATAGGGCTCAGGCATCAAACGCGATGTAGAAGGCATCAAAAACCATGGTGTTTTCACGCTGCGGGTTTTGCCCCATCCCTTCATCCCTTTTAAATGAAAATCCAATTCTTTCAAACTCACCCCAATCTCCGTGAGGTACGCCTCGTAATGGCTCTTACCCAAATCCTTTAGCAAAGCGGCTTGCAAAGCAGATTCATGCTTCACAATCGAATCACGCAAACGCAATAACGCCGCTTTGCGTTCTTCCATGCTAGGTATCACCCGCTGGATTGTCAATTCGCGCTGACGTTTATACAACGCCTCAATTTCAGCCAAAGGGGTAAAAGCAAAGGTATTTTCCATGTGATTATCCTTAAAAAACAATTCTACTACATTTTTGGTTTGATAGCGCACAGCATTTCTCTTTTCCCAGGAGGACCTAAGGGTCGCTCAACTTCAAATCCCGCACACTGCATTCGCCTCCTCACCTCCCCATTGGCCGTGTAAGTTACAAGCATACCACCAGGTTGCATTGCCATTTTCACAGCAGCAAACAACTCTTCCGTCCACAGTTCTGGTTGTTTTTTCGGGGCGAAAGCATCCCAATACACAACATCATATCCTTTCTCGCCTTTTAAGGGGAAATCCCCAAAAAACTTGATCGCATCGCCCTGAATCTTTACGATTTCAAACCCATCATCCAATTTCACGGGCAGTTCGCCAAAAGGGAGTTGCGCCAAATCCCACCAACTCGACCTCCGCATTTCAGCCGAAGGCATATCGCCCTTCAATCCCATCCACATTTCCCAAAAATCCCAATCCCTATCAAACCCCAATTCCACCTTTTCCAATATCTCCGCTGGAACTGGAAATTTCTCCAAACTGGTATAAAAAACGCGCAATCCTCCCAACGAAGAAAGCTCTCTGCTCAACCAAGCATTCATACCCGTACCAAAACCCAATTCCAACACCCTAACATCAGATCCGTTCAACGTTTCACCCACACTTCCCTCTTCACGCTGCATCGCCTGCCTCCGCATCACCCATCGCCATAAACCCATCTTCAAATACACATGCATCGCCTCCCGTAAAGCACCAAACCTGGAATGATAAGTCTCATTCATTTTTGCCAAAAACAAAGTATTGCTCCCATCTCTGGTGGGAATAATCTGTATTTCATCGGCATTTAACATACGTTCAAAGATAATGCATTTACCAAATCCATACTTTGGCATAGCATTTGGCTTAGCCGTTTCAAGAAAGAAATTTAACTTTCACGAAAGGAGATTAAACCATGAAAAAGCTCATCTTTATCATTCCCGCATTCGCCCTGTTATCAGCTGCCAATGCCCAACGAGTTAACGGTCATGTAAACATTAATATCTCCTCTAACACTCCTTACCAACAACCCCGTGGCGGATACCCTAACCCCAATTACCCACAAGGCAATTCCGGTTATTGCAACCACAACCACAGCGGTGGAAATTATAACGGCAGAAATGGCGGCAATGGTGGAAACGGCAATTACGGCTACCCAAATGGCAACAACTGCTCACACGGTAGCAATTGCAACAACGGCTGTAACGCCGGCAACAACAGAGGCTACATCTACCCAAACGGCCGCGGTTACAACAACCCCTGCCAAGGCAACAGCTGCAACCACAACAGCTGCAACCACAACAGCTGCAACCACGCCCAAAATTACCCCGTTGGCATGAATGAAGCAGCCTTCCGCGGCCTCATCCTCCAATTACACAACAGTTCTTTTGATTCCGATAAATTAATGATAGCCTCACAAGCCGCACGTTACAACGCATTAAACAGCTTGCAAATTGCTGCCATCATGAGAGAGTTTTCATTCGAAAGCAGCCGCTTGGAATTTGCCATCAAAGCCTACAACTCCTGCTACGATCCCCAAAACTACTTTATGGTAAACAGTGAGTTCCACTTCAGTTCTTCCATCGCCGAATTAGAAAGAGCCATTTATTAAACCCCATTGCAACCGAATAAACACAGTTAAACCCTCGCCAACTAAATAAACGCTGGCGACCCACACAACCAAACATCTTAAACCCAATTCACCACAAAAAATAGTATTGTTTCATATATAGGTTAGTTTACAAAAAAGGGAGCAAATTGCTCCCTTTTTTGTTGCTACGAAGATTTAAACGCTACCTCATGATAGGTCTTCGCATGCGGTCCTAAAAACAACCGTGAGTAGATCCTAACCATCGAGATCCCATCCAATATGAAACTCAATGAAACCATCGCGGCTACCATCCACTGGTTAGCATGTACATGTGTAAACACCAAATCCTCCCCCAAAAAAGTAGGAGTAATCGGGAATCCAGTCATACCCAATCCGGCCAACAACATAACAAATGCCAATATCCGATATTCATAAACATGCCCTTGAAAACTGCGCAAATGAATGCGCTCACCCCTCTTCTTCAATTTCACAATCACCCAATCGCCCAACAACACCGATACCAATACCCCAGAAAGGTAAAAAATCACATGTGAACTGGTGAAATGCTCATTAAATGATATCCCTACTGCAATAAAAATGTGGTTCAATGCAATTAACCACCAAGCCATTCGCACATGCGTTTTTTCTGTAAATGATCGCATCCCCAACAATAACCCTATCAACACAAAAATCAATACCATCCCCTCGTTTGCATTGGCGTTCAATTGCACAAAATAGCCAATCCCGCCTGCCACTAACAACAATGGAATGAACAGCAAAAACACGTGGCGCTCACCCAAGAAATAAAATACCCTGCCGCCAAATTTCAATGGCTTCCAAATCAACCTGTACATCACGTACTCCAAATTCCACTCCTTCAACGAAATGATATACAATGCGTTCATCCACGATTTCGGCATCCAGCTGATTCTGCTATGGGGCGATTGCTGGAAATGATAAAATTGATCTTTAATCAAATAACTCACCACCGAAGGCGAAATCAACAATTGATACGTTCTCAAAAACGCATTGCCCGCAAAGTGAACCAATGCTAAATCCGTAAATCCAAAGCCGATTTCCGCAAATATTAAACCGATTTGGGCGATAGAAGAATAAGCAATCTTACTCTTTACATTCGATTGAACCCGCGCCGAATTCGCCGCCAAGAAACTGGTTATAAATCCCATCACAACCATCGCAATGCGAATGCTGTGCTGATGCTCCAATACAGGATACATTCTCAACATCAAAAACACACCCAAATGCACACTCAACGACCCATAAAAAATAGCACTCGATGGTGTAGGGCCTTCCATTGCCCTAGGCAACCAACTTGAAAATGGAATTTGAGCCGATTTGGCATACGCCGCCACCAACACAAAAACCGAAATCAACCAAGCTACCCAGTGGTGTTCCGTCATATGCTCGTGAACCCAATTATTCTGGTTCAATAACTTAAAAAACGTAATGTTCTCGTGAAACAAATGGTGACTTAACCACATCGCTAAAATCAATCCGATATCGCCAATGCGATACACAGAATACACCTTCGCCGCGTTGCGAACCGGAATATATCGCTCCCTATAAAACGCAATCAACAAAAACGATGTAATACCCAAAATTTCCCAGCCAAAAAATAAGGTTTCTAAATTGCCAGAAAATACCGCTACCGTGTACCCGAAATAGAAGAATAACAATGTGTTAAAAAATCGCTTGTAACCTGGCTCTCTGTGCAAATAGTACCTGCTGTAAATGGTAATTAAACTCACCAAAAAACCGCCAACTATGCCATAAACCGCCGTTACCTGATCAAAGTAAAAATCAATCTCAAATTTGTAATCCCCAGACCCGTAAATCAACAATTCCTTTACATTCACAATGGGTCTTCCCGCAATAAACCATAACACAGAGAAACCAAACAACAAAAAGAACTGCAAACCAATGGTGGTGGATGCCAAGCGCGACATTACATTTTCCTTAGCCTCAGCAACGAATAAGCTGATAACAAATCCCAAAAAAGGAATCAACACGAAGGCAAGCAACAACAACTTTACGTGTTCCATTTCAAAAATCTCTGTCAAATTCATATAACTTCCTCCATCATCATTACCGGCATGTTTTCATGATTTTTCATGATCACATCCAAAATATCATTGGTTTTTTGAATCAATCGCGGCTCCAAATCCAACGCCACAAATCCCTTTCCTTTGAATACATAAAATGCTTTTTCATCGGGATGCAACACCACCAAATGAATCCACTCATTCTCAAACCATTCCAACAACGGGGCACTCGCATGCAACACCTTTTCCACCACTTGCGGATATTGTTCCACAATCATCAACAACCGCACAGGTTCATGAACTTCAATCATTTGCGATGGTAATCCAGGACGCAAATCGCCATCTATACCATTCGCTACACCAATCAAACCCATTACATTATGAGGCAATTTGGTACCCGCACCTAAACGCAAATTATCAACCCTACTAAAGAAATATTCCAAGTTAATACCGCCACAAACCGGAGCCGCAGCACCCATTATTCCCGCTAAATATTTCCCTTCCGGATCCTTGCGATAATCGTAAGAATTCAAAAAAGAACGGCGATCCAAGAACAATCCTTTAGTAAGCTCCTTACCGCCAATGATACACAAAGAATTGGTTGCGTGATTCAACTCAGGCCGTGGCTCAAACAACGAAATCGAGCGCAATTTCACTTTCTCCCATACCTGGTTCTTTTGCTTGTTCTTGTTAATCAATATGAATCTCCTAGAACGCTCAAATGCATTGTTTTTCAAAGCCTCATTAAAAGTTGCCTTGTTTTTTAAATGCAATTCTTTCAAGCTGCCTTGCAACAATTCTTCATCGTAAAAAACAATCTCATCGCGGGTTGTATCGTGCAAAGCACCCATAAATAACGTAGCATCAGGAATCACAATCCCTCTGTTTTTCAACTCACTTCTCACCTCCTTCTTATTCAAGAAATAAGAAATTACCCGAGAATTCACCGATCCCGGTCTACCGCTACATGCACCGCAATCATAAGCCGCATAATGCGGATTGTTGTTGGATGAAGAACCGTGAGCAACAAAATAAAAAATCGGGGCGAAGGCATCTGTTAAACCAATGCTCTTCAACAAGTTCTCACTCATATCAGCCATTTCTGCCAAGGTGAATCCCACTTGTAATCCTTCTTCCGTTTCTCCCGTAGCATCAATTTGCAACAGTGAACCCTGTTCCATATGCTTCAAAGATGTTGATACCGTAGCACCCATCGATGGGAAAAATACTTGGGCAAACAGCTTGA